>JBBUBK010000023.1:1345-35125 GCA_038058265.1 Patescibacteria group bacterium | reverse complement strand
GGCCACGGGTTATTTAGGACTATTTGCAGCTGATAAATCACTAACTTAAATAATATATGGATAATGTAATCGACTTAGGAAAAATTGAGAATTTAAAAAAAATTAAAAAAAGCGTAACAATCTCAGCGGTAATTTTTTTCTTGGCGATGTTCGTTTTTGGATCGGCGGGAACAATTGGCGCCGGGGAAAGAGGTATTTTATTGCAATTCGGAGCGGTAAAAGACAAGGTGTTTGACGAGGGTCTTTATTTTAAAATTCCTTTTGTTCAACAAGTAGTAAAAATGGATGTAAAAATGCAGAAAGATGAAATTCCAGCCAGCGCATCATCAAAGGATTTACAGGTTGTGACATCTAAGGTGGCCATCAATTTTCACCTCTCTCCGGATAGAGTTAATAAAATATGGCAGGAGGTGGGCAAAGATTACAACTCCCGCATAATCGCGCCGTCAATTCAGGAGGCTGTAAAAGCGGTGACTGCGAAATTTACCGCTGAAGAATTAATTATAAAAAGAGAAGATGTAAAAGAACAAATAAAAATTAATTTAGCCGAAAGATTGGTAAAAAATGATATTATTGTTGATGAGATTAACATAATTGCTTTTGATTTTTCAAATGCTTTTAATGACGCGATTGAGGCTAAAGTGACAGCGGAACAACTTAAACTCAAAGCCGAGAGGGATTTAGAAAGAATTCGCATTGAAGCAGAACAGAAAGTTGTGGAAGCGACAGGAAAAGCGAAGGCGATTAAAACCGAGGCAGAGGCGCTTAACTCTAATCCCAAAGTTGTTGAACTGCGTTGGATAGAAAAATGGGACGGTAAAGTGCCGACTTATTGGGGAGGCGCCAGTCCTTTTGTTGGTTTGAAATAGCGAGAAGTGTTTGCAGGAATGGGTCAAATTGTTAATAACTAAAATTGCCAAATTAGCGGAAAAATGATATATTTTAATCGCCCTTAATTCATTGAATAAGCCTATGTACAAGAAGAAAAAGGTGGCCATGAAAAAGCACGCCAAAGCGCGCGGCAAAAAAATAAACAGTTTAAGACATCGCTAAAAAATTTCTGTGGCGATTTTAATTGACGGCAAAGCGATTGCCAAAAAAATTGAAGAACAAACCGCGGCCCGAGTCGTTGCTTTAAAAAAACAAGGCGTCAGCCCTAAACTGGCGGTGGTTTTGGTGGGTAACGATAAGCCCTCTCATACTTACGTGCGCCGCAAACAAGAAGCGGCTCTGCGCGCTGGGTTGGATTTTGCTTTGTATGTACTTCCCGCTAACATCAGCATGGAAGAGTTGACCGACAAAATTGAAGAGATTCAACACGCCGAAGATCTCTCCGGCCTTATTATTCAACTGCCTTTGCCGGAAAATCTTTACACCGCCGAAGTCTTAAACGCTATTCATCCGGAAATTGACGTGGACTGTTTAACAGATATTAATTTGGGCAAGCTGGTGATGAGAACCAATCACTTGGTGCCCCCTACTCCGGGCGCGGTGGTTACTATCCTCAAAGACTTAAATGTGGATTTGGTGGGCAAGGAAGCCGTAATTATCGGCGCTGGCGCGCTGGTGGGCAAACCGCTTTCAATAATGCTTTTAAACGAACGCGCCACAGTGACTATTTGCAACAGCCGCACTCAAAATATTAAAGCCAGATGTTTAAACGCGGATATTATTGTGACCGGCGTGGGTAAAAAAGATTTGGTGCGCGGCGATATGGTTAAGGACAGCGCAATTATTATTGATACCGGCGTCTCTTTTGAAAATGGCAAAATGTATGGCGATGTAAACGTGGAAGAATTAACAGACAAAAATGTTTCAGTGACCCCTACTCCTGGCGGCGTGGGACCCATTACTGTGGCGCGCCTGCTGCACAACACCGTACTGTGCGCTGAAAGAAATTTAAAATTAGGATTAAAACCACACTTAAAACCCAAAGAAAAATACCAAGGCCACCAACCAACCACTTATAATTTTTAAATAACCAAACAATTGATATGCAGCTAACCACAATTATTGGGGCTCAATGGGGGGATGAAGGCAAAGGCAAGATAACCGATTTTTTCGCGCGAGACGCGGCCTATGTGGTTCGCTTCCAGGGCGGCAACAACGCCGGACACACGCTGGTGGTGGATGGCCGCACCTACAAACTACACCTGATTCCGTCGGGTGTTTTGTATTCGGGCGCTATTTCGGTTATCGGCAGCGGCGTGGTGGTGGACCCGGCGGTTTTGCTGGAAGAAATTAAAAAATTAAAAGAGCAGGGCGTCACCGTGCGGCTTAAAATAAGCAACCGCGCTCATTTAATTATGCCCTATCACATCGCCGTGGACGGCGCGCTTACCCGGCACCAGGGTGAACTCGCGGCCGGCAGCACTAATCGCGGCATCGCCCCGGCCTACGCCGACAAGGCTTATCGCCACGGTCTGCGGGTGGGCGACCTCTTGGAGCCGGAAATGTTTAAAGAAAAATTGCGCGGCGCCTATCTTTTTAACCGCGACCTTTTGACCAAAGTTTTTAACACGCCGTTGGCCGAGTCTGAAGAAAGCATCGTTGAAAAATATTTGGCCTACGGCCAAGAGTTAAAAGAATACATCGGCGACACCGACTTGGAACTTTACCTGGCTTTTAAAGACGGCAAAAAAATGCTTTTTGAAGGCGCGCAGGGCATGTCGCTGGATTTGGATTACGGCGTTTACCCGCACACTACCAGCTCCAGCACCTTGGCCAGCCACATCGGCGTGGGCACGGGCGTGGGCTATAACATTGCGGGACGGGTTATTGGTATTGTTAAGGCCTATGTGAGCCGGGTGGGCACCAGCCCTTTTGTGACGGAAATTGAAGGCGAGGAAGCCGAGACCTTGCGTAAAAAAGGCCAAGAATACGGTACCACCACCGGCCGGCCTAGACGCGTCGGTTATTTGGATTTGGTGCAGGTGCGCCAAGCGGTACGCGCGAACGGCCTCACCGAACTGGCTTTAACCAAAGCCGATATTTTAACTATTTTTTCGCAAATTAAGATTTGTACTGCTTATAAAATCGGCGATAAAACTGTGACCGAGATGCCGGCCAGCTTAAGCCAGCTGCGTTTGGCCCAGCCAATTTACCAAACCTTTGAAGGCTGGCAGAATTTAACCGACACCACCAACAATTACGACGCTTTGCCCGAAAGTTTTAAAAAGTATATTAATTTTATAGAAGAGCAAACCGGGTGCCCCATAAAAATTATTTCCCTGGGCCCGGAAAGAGAAAAAACAATTATTAGATAATATGTTTACCGCCGAGACCATTGATTTTGCCGCGCTGGATGAGAACCAAATTAAAGCCAAGCTCCAAGAATTTCGCCTCTCGCTAAAAGTGGACGAAATTCTTAAGATCCAAAACGAAATTTTAAAACGCCCGCCATCGCTCGCCGAATGCGTGCTCTGGTCCATTCAGGGGTCGGAGCATAGTTCTTACAAATCCAGCCGACCGTTTTTAAAACAACTGCCCACCAGCGCCCCCAATGTTATTTTGGGCCCGGCCGAAGACGCCGGCGTGGTGGCCATTGCCAAAGATAATCAGGGTCGTCGCTACGGCATTGTGATGAGCCATGAATCGCATAATCACCCTTCCCAAATTGTGCCCTATGAAGGCGCGGCCACAGGCATCGGCGGCAATGTCCGCGACGTCTGCTGTATGGGCGCCAAGGTTATTGCCAATGCCGACCCTCTGCGCTTTGGAGCCATTGACAGCAACAAAACCAAACTCATCTGCGAAGGAGTGGTGGGCGGCATTGCCGGCTACGGCAACCCTATTGGCGTGCCGGTTATCGCCGGCGATGTTTATTTTGACGAAAGCTACAACGAAAATTGTCTGGTGAATGTGGTTTCTTTGGGAGTCCTCCGCGAAGACGAACTAATTCATTCGCGCGCCCCGCAAAATGCCGCGGGCTATGATTTGATTTTAGTGGGCAAACCCACCGACAACAGCGGTTTTGGCGGGGCCAGTTTTGCTTCGCTGGAAATGAAAGAAGAAGAAAAAGAACAAAACAAAGGCGCGGTGCAGGAACCCAACGCCTTTTTAAAACGCCACTTGCTTAAGGCCTCTTATACCCTTTTCAAAATTTTAAAAGATAAAAATCTTTTGCCCAAAGTGGGCTTTAAAGATTTGGGCGCCGGCGGGATTGCCTGCGCTTCGGTGGAACTGGCCGACAGCGCCGACTACGGCGCCGAGGTCAATGTGGATTTAATCTCCATCGGCATGGCGGGCTTGCACCCTTCGATCATTCTCTGTTCCGAAACTCAAGAGCGATTTATGTGGGTCTCGGCTCCGGAAGTAACCCCATTAATTTTGGAACACTACAATAAAACTTTTGATTTGCCTGGCGTCTCCGATGGCGCGCAAGCCAAAGTTGTGGGCAAAATCCGCGTCGACGGACAATATATTGTTAGCGCCAGCGGAGTGGAAATAATTAATGCCAGGGCGAAAGATGTGACGCGCGGCTTGCTGTACCAACGAACTTATGTTCAACCACAGCGAGAATTTAAAGAACCCAATTTACCCGAACCAACCGACTACAATCAAACCCTGCTTAAAATCCTCTCTCATCCCAATGTCGCTTCCCGTTTGCCGATTTACGAACAATACGATAAGCAAGTGCAAGGCATAACCATGGTGGAAGCCGGGGAAGCCGATGCCGGCGTCATTCAACCGTTTAAAGATGACAGCTACCCGGAAGAAATTAGACGCGTGGGCGTGGCTCTGTCGGTGGACCATAATCCCCGTTATAATAAAATAAGCCCGTACTGGGGCGCGGTCAATGCCGTGGTGGAAGCCATGCGCAATGTGGCGGCCGTGGGCGCTTCGCCCATCGCCCTCACCGATTGCCTTTGCTATGGCAACCCGGAAAAACCGGAACAAATGTGGGACTTTACCGAAGGCGTGCGCGGCATCGCCGAAGCCTGCAAAAATATCCACCTTAAGGGTTATCCCGACTCCCCCACCCCCATTATTTCCGGTAATGTTTCGCTTTACAATGAGTCCAAAGGCCAGTCCATTGCCCCCAGCCCGGTTATCGCCTGTTTGGGCAAATTGGATGATGTTGGCCAGGCCGTAAAAATGAGTTTTCAGTTCCCCGGTTCTATTATCGCGCTGGTAGGAGAGAGAAAAAATGAACTGGGCGGCAGTGTTTATTATGATCTGCAAAATGAGCTGGGCGCGAACGTACCCCAACCGAATTTTGCGGAAGTGGAGAAGCAAATTTTAGCGGTGACAGAAGCCATTACGCTGGGCCTTATTACTTCGGCTCATGACATCAGTGATGGTGGAATTGCTACCACCCTCGCGGAGATGAGTTTTAAAAATAATCTGGGCTTAAAAACGGACGTACCGGGCGATTTAAGAAATGATCAAAAATTATTTAGTGAAACTGGCGGATTTGTTTTAGAAATCGCGCCGGAAAATTTGGAAGAAGCAATTGCCATTTTTACGAAACATGGATTAAATATTTTTAATATCGGCAAAACCACCGACGAACCAATAATAAAAATAAATAATTGTATTGATGTTCCTTTAAAACAATCCGAAGAGGCCTGGAGCGAGGGCCTGCGAAAAAAATTGTAAAAAAGAATTTTTAAAATTTATGTCAATCAATTACAAAACCTCGGGTGTGGATATAGACAACGCCAATGCCGCTAAAAAACAAATGGCGGGGTCTTTAAATTCTACCAACCCGCGGGTTTTAAACAAGCACATGGCCTTTGCTTCGCTTTATGATATTAAATTTCCCGAATATAAAAATCCGGTGCTGGTTTTAAAAACAGAGGAACCGGGTTCCAAACAGCTGCTGGCCTTACAATACGACCGGGTGGAAGGCATTTGTTTTGACATGATTAACCATTTAATAAACGATTGCATCGTGATGGGCGCGAGGCCCTTAACCATCCAAGACGCCATAATTTGCGGCCAATTGGAAAAAGATAAAGTGGTACGAATGGTTAAAGCCATCGCCGAAGCGGCCCAGGCCCAAGGGTGCGATTTAACCGGCGGGGAGACCTCGGAACAGCCCGGCGTGATTCCGGAAGGAACCTATATTTTAACCTCTAGTATTGTGGGCATCGCGGAACGCGCCCAAATTATTGACGGCCGTAAAATTTCCGAGGGCGATGTTGTCCTGACTTTGGAATCCAGCGGACCGCATACCAACGGCTATACTTTAATCAGAAAATTAATCAAAGACAATCCAGAAATTGTAAAAGAAAAAATTGATAGCCGGACTTTTATTGAACTTGTTTTGGAACCGCACCGCTGTTATTATCAAAATCTTAAAAATTTATTCTCCACCGGCCAAATTACGGGCCTGGCGCATATTACCGGCGGCGGCATTAAAGAAAACTTAAACCGTATTTTACCGCAAAATTTATCGGCGGAAATAGATTTGTCAACCTATCAAATTTTACCCATTTTTAAATTTATTAAAAACCAAACTCAAATGACGGATGAAGAAATGCTCCGGACTTTTAATCTGAGCGTGGGGCTGGCCATGGTGGTAAAACCGGACGCCGCGGATAAAATTATGGAACAAATTAAAAACCAAGGCGTGAACTGTTATGCCATCGGCGTAATTACGCCGGGCGACCAAACCGTAAAAACTATTAACACTCTTAACTGGTAAATTAAACTATGCGTATCGCCATTATTCAATTCCCCGGCAGCAACTGCGAATCGGAATCGCTCTACGCCGTCCGTGAGGCTGGTATGGAGGTGGTGGAATTTTTGTGGAACCGATCCTACGATGACCTCAAAAATTTTGACGGCTATTTTATCGTCGGCGGCTTTTCTTATGAAGACCGTTCCCGCTCCGGCGTTATCGCTTCGCTGGATCCCATTATGCAACGCCTGCGGGTGGAAACCGAGCAAGGCAAGCCTCTTTTGGGTATTTGCAACGGCGCGCAGATTTTGGTGGAAACCGGCCTGGTCCCAGGGCTAAAAGACAATCAAGTAGGTATGGCCCTCGCGGTAAATAAAAGAATAAAAAACGGTAAAATTTTAGGCACCGGTTTTTACAACACCTGGGCCAATGTACAACTCTCGGCCCCCAGCCAAACTTGCGCTTTTACCCGCCACCTGCGCCCCGGCGAATTTATCCGCATTCCGGTGGCGCACGGCGAAGGGCGTTTTGTGATTACGGAAAAATTACTGGAAGAAATGAAGGTCAAAAATCTCACCGTTTTCCGCTACTGTGACGAACACGGCAATATCAGTGAAGAATTTCCGACCAACCCCAACGGCGCGGTCTATAATCTAGCGGCCGTCTGCAACAACGCCGGCAACATTATGGCCATGATGCCCCACCCCGAACGAACGAACAATGGCCAGCCCATTTTTACTTCCATGCGCGAATATATTGAAGAGAAAAAAACTATTGTCATTCCGAACGAACGAGAGGAATCTCTGGCCATTAACGAGTTAACTTACCAACCGCCAAAAATAGAACTGCAAGCTTTGCCTAAAACCGAAAACGCCGCAGAACTGCTGGTGGATTTAATTATTACTGACAACGAAGCCGCCACCGTCCAAAACACGCTTCAACAACTGGGCTTGCTGGCTAATTTAAAACGCCTCACCCACTGGGAAATAACTTTTGAAGACAACGCGGACAAAGAAAAAATATTATCCGAAATTATAAAATCCGGAGAATTGTTTAATTCCAATAAAGAGAAACTGGTAACCTCGGCAACCTCCCCCGACCCCTCCTTGGAAAGTAGGGGTGGCCCGCCCTTCCCCCTTTCCAAGGGGGAATACAAGGGGGTTTGCCGTCGCCTGCTTGTGCGTTACCGCGATGACTTTGTGGGGCAAAGCAAAACCGACCTTTTAAAACATCGTTTTGGCCTCTCCGGCCTTAAAAACATTAAAAAGGGAACGCTCTGGGAAATTACCGCCAAAGATGGTAATCTTGAAGATATCCAAGAGGGGGTCTTAAACACCAGAATTCTCTTTAACCAGTTTTCACAAGAATGTTTTATTTTATGAACTACACCAATATTATCAAACAAAATCTAAAAAATTGCCTCACCGAAACCAACCTGGGCGCGGGCAAAAAAAGGGTGGGCAAAGTCCGCGACACTTATGAACTGGCGGACAAAATGATTTTAATCACCACCGACCGACAAAGCGCTTTTGACCGCATTTTGGCCTCTATCCCTTTTAAAGGGCAGGTGCTAAATCAAACCAGCGCCTGGTGGTTTAAGCAAATGGAAAAAATCATTCCTAACCATGTTATCTCTATCCCCGACCCCAATGTAACAGTGGGAAAAAAATGTACGGTCTTTCCGGTGGAGTTTGTGGTCCGCGGTTACATTACCGGCACCACCGATACTTCGGCCTGGGTTAACTATCAAAAAGGCGTCCGCAATTTTTGCGGTAATACTTTGCCAGAAGGCTTAAAAAAGAATCAACAGTTTGCGAAGCCGATTATTACCCCTACCACCAAATCCGACGAACACGACCGTTCCATCAGCCCGGCTGAAATTGTAGCCGAAAAATTAATGAGCCAAACGGATTGGGATTATGTGAGTGGCAAGGCCCTGGAAATTTTTTCTCTGGGACAAAAACTTGCCGTTGAACATGGCTTAATTCTGGTGGACACCAAATATGAATTCGGCAAAGACGCCGAAGGAAATATTTTATTAATTGATGAAATTCATACCCCTGATTCTTCCCGCTACTGGCTGGCGAATACTTATGAAGAAAAAATAAACCGCGGCGAGGAGCCGGATAATATTGATAAAGAATTTTTGCGCTTGTGGTTTAAAGAACACTGCGACCCCTATCATGATAAAGAATTGCCGCCCGCGCCGGATGATTTGGTAATTGAGCTTTCCAGCCGTTACATTAAGCTCTTTGAGATGATCACCGGAGAAAAATTTGCCTTTCCGGATAATACCAACATCAATGAACGCCTTAAAAATAACCTAAAAAATTACCTATGAAGTGTATCATCATCATGGGCTCAACTTCCGATGCCGAGTGGGCCAAAAAAATTACCGACAAACTGGACGAATACAAAATCGTTCATGAAGAATTCGCGGCTTCGGCGCATAAAGAGCCCACCAAGGTGCTGGAGATTTTGACCAAATATAAAAACGAAAAGGTTATTTATATCACCATTGCCGGCCGTTCCAACGCCCTCTCCGGTTTTGTGGCCGCCAACTCCAATGCGCCCACTATTGCCTGCCCGCCCTTTGCGGACAAACAGGATATGTTGTTAAACATTCACTCTACTCTGCAGATGCCCAGCAACGTGCCGGTTTTGACCGTGCTGGATCCAGGCAACTGCGCTTTGGCGGTAAAACGAATTATGGACTTATAATTATATGCCCAATTTAACCAACATCTCGCCACTGGACGGGAGGTACAGCGAGCAAACCAAAGAACTGTCGCCTTACTTTTCGGAAATGGCCCTGCTTAAATACCGCCTGATGGCGGAGGTGGAATATTTTATCGCCTTGGGTAATGAAGAAAAAATTAAAGAATTGCCCCCGCTCTCCGAAGCCTCACAAAAACAACTCCGCGCCCTCTATCAAAAATTTTCTCTGGCCGATGCCGAACGGATTAAAAAAACGGAAAAAATCACCAATCATGACCTGAAAGCGGTGGAATATTTTTTTAAAGAAAAAATTAATAAGACCCCTTTGGCCAAATACGCCGAATTTATTCATTTTGGCCTGACTTCCGAAGATATTAACAATCTATCTTATTCTTTAATGTTAAGCGGTGGGGTAAGCCAAATAATTATTCCGAATATAGAAACAATTTTAAAACAAGTCAAAAAATTGGCCAAAGAAACCGCCGACACATCCCTCTTAGCCCTTACGCACGGCCAGCCGGCCACGCCCACCACTTTGGGCAAAGAACTGGCCGTTTTTTATAACCGCCTTAACCGCGCCTTAAATAATTTAAAAATGTTGAAATTGGACGGCAAACTTAACGGCGCCACCGGCAATTACGCCGCCGCCTCTCTGGCCTACCCGCAAGTGGACTGGCTTAACTTTTCGCAAAAATTTATTACCACGCTCGGTCTCAACCCCAATTTACTCACCACGCAAATTGAACCGCACGACAGCGTGGCCACGGTTTTTGACGCCATAGCTAGAGCCAATAATATTGTTAAGGACTTGAATCAGGACTTGTGGTTTTATATCAGCCGGGGAATTTTTAAATTAAAAAAGAAGGCCGGTGAAATTGGCTCCTCCACCATGCCGCATAAAGTTAACCCCATTAATTTTGAAAACAGCGAGGGTAATTTGGGCTTGGCCAACGCGCTCCTGCGTTTTATGTCCGACAAACTCGCCATCAGCCGCCTGCAACGCGACCTCACCGACAGCACGGTTATTCGCAATCAAGGAACGGCGCTGGGCTATTCCCTACTCGCTTACAAAAATACTCTCACCGGTTTGGCCAAATTAGAGGTGAACACCAAAATGGTTCGGGCGGAACTGGACGCCCATTGGGAAGTTTTGGCGGAAGCGATTCAAACCGTTCTACGCAAAGTCGGTTACCCCAAACCCTACGAAAAATTAAAGGAACTAACACGGGGTGCCAAAGTGGACCAAGCCACCATCCAAAAATTTATCAAAAAATTAAATTTACCTGCGGCGGAGAAAAATAAATTGCTCAAACTCACCCCGGCCAAGTATATCGGCTTATCTAAAGAACTAACAAAATTAATCTAAACAAATATATGTGCGGAGTCGTGGGAATTTACTCGCATAAGCCGGTCGCCCAAGACCTCTATGACAGTTTAATCCATTTACAACATCGCGGCCAGGATGCCGCCGGTATTCTTACTTATGACGGAAAATTCCACCAAAAAAAGGGGCTGGGTTTGGTGCGCGATATCTTTCAGGAACACAGCATTTTGCGCCTCAAAGGCCACTGGGGCATCGGCCATACCCGCTACCCTACCGCGGGCGGCTTTGACATAGAGGATTCCCAACCATTTTGGGTCAGCGACCCTTATGGCATGGCTCTGGCCCACAATGGCAACCTGATTAACTGTCAAAGCTTAAAAAAAGACCTGCAGAATAATCGTCAGCGCTATTTAAACTCCACTTGCGACGCGGAAGTTCTGCTAAACATCCTCGCGGACGAACTCCACAAAAACATTGCAAACGACGGCGTCACTTTTTTTGACCATCTTTGCGCCGCGGTGGAAAGCTTATTTAAAACCGCCAGCGGCGCCTACTCGGTGGTGGGCATGGTTATTGGCAAGGGCATGTTCGCTTTCCGCGACGACCACGGCATTCGCCCGCTTTGCTGCGGCATGAGAACCAACCCCGACGGTACCCGGGATTATATTTTTGCCTCCGAAAACACCATGTTTTATGCCTTGGGTTTTAAATTCATGGGCAATGTCCAGCCGGGCGAAGTAATTTTTGTCAACGAAGCCGGGGAGATTCAAAGCCGCATCTTGGGTATGCAAAAACAAAGCAGCCTGCAGGAAAAAAAGAAACTCTTCACTCCTTGCATTTTTGAATATGTCTATTTCGCCCGCCCCGATTCCATGCTTAACAATGTGAGCGTTTACCGCGCCCGGTTGCGCATGGGTCAAAACCTGGCCAAACAATGGCAGCAAAAACATCCGGATATTTTACCCGACATTGTTATCCCCGCCCCCGCCACCTCCAACACCGCGGCCCTGGCCATGGCGCACGAGCTGGGTGTAAGATATTCCGAGGGCTTATATAAAAACCCTTTCATTGGCCGCACCTTTATCATGCCCGGTCAAGAGATCCGTAAAAAATCCGTCCGCTATAAACTTAACCCGCAGGAAACGGAAATCAGAGATAAAAAAGTGATGATTTTGGACGACAGCGTCGTGCGCGGCACCACCAGTAAAGAAATCGTTAAAATGATGCGCGAATTCGGGGCCAAAGAAGTTTATTTCGTGGTCGCTTGTCCGCCGGTAAAATTCCCCTGCTTCTACGGCGTGGATATCCCCACCAAAACCGAACTCATCGCCGCTCGCCAGAGCGAGGAGGAAATAAGACAATTTATCGGCGCCGATATTTTGCTCTACCAAACCATTGATGATTTAGTGGAGGCTGTGACGCGGCGGGGCGAACATAATATTGACCGACCCTGCCTGGGCTGTTTGGACGGCTTTTATATTACCGGGGATATAGATGATAAAAAGATGGAGGAAATGGAAGAACAAAGAAATAAAGAAAGACAAAACATATGAACGTTCTGCTCGTCGGCTCCGGCGCCCGCGAACACGCGCTGGGCCGCGCCCTAAAAAAATCTCCTCAAAAAATTAATCTTTGTTGTTTCGCCAACTCTCGCAATCCCGGACTTTTAGAGCTCGCGGGAGTTTATGAAGTTGGTAAAATTACCGACCCCGGGGCAGTATTAAATTTTGCTCAAAAAAATAAAATAGAGCTGGCGATTATTGGCCCGGAGGCGCCGCTTTCGGCCGGGGTCGCGGACATTCTTTGGGCTAACCATATTCCCTGCGTCGGGCCTAAACAAAAATTGGCCCAACTGGAAACCAGCAAGGGTTTTACCCGCGATCTTTTAGCCGAATACCAAATTCCCGGCCGGGTCAAATATAAAAAATTCAATTCTTTGAACGGCGTCAAAAAAAAATTGGAAGAACTGGGTGAGTTGTATGTGGTTAAGGCCGACGGCCTCATGGGCGGCAAGGGCGTTAAGGTGGCCGGCGATCATTTACAAAACCACGAAGAGGCCCTTGTCTATTGCCAAGAAGTTATTGAGGCCGGCAGTAAATTTGTGATTGAAGAAAAATTAATCGGCCAAGAATTTTCTTTGATGAGTTTTTGCGACGGCGTTCATTTAGCTCATATGCCAGCAGTGCAAGACCATAAACGCGCTTTTGGTGGGGATATTGGGCCCAATACCGGCGGTATGGGCAGTTATAGCGATGCCAATCACAAATTACCTTTTTTAACGGACGATGATATTAAACAGGCGCAAGAAATCAATCAAAAAACAGCGGACGCCCTGCTATCTAAATTCGGCGAGGGCTACCTGGGCGTGCTCTACGGCGGTTTTATGATCACCAAAGACGGAGTAAAACTAATTGAATACAACGCCCGTTTAGGCGATCCGGAAGCGATGAATGTGCTGGCTATTTTAGAATCCGATTTCGTGGCGCTCTGTGAGGCCATAGTGAACGGCCATTTAATCCAAGCCCATGCTAAATTCGCCCCTCAAGCCACCGTTTGTAAATACGCCGTGCCGGAAGGTTATCCTGATAATCCAGTTAAAAACCAAAAAATTAATATCTCCGGAGTGACCGACAAAAACCAGCTATACTACGCCTCGGTGGAGGCGAAAAATGACGGCTTGTACGAAATTGGCTCGCGCGCCGTGGCCGTGGTGGGTATCGCTGACACTATCTACGGCGCGGAAAAAATTGCCGAAAAGGAAATAAATAAAATCAAAGGACCGCTGTTCCATAGAAAAGATATCGGGACAAAAGAATTGGTTGCTAAACGGGTAGAGATGATGAAAAAATTGAGAAATAAAATATGAGCGCTAAAACCGTCAAACTCGCCGTTTTAGGTTCCACCAACGGCACCGATCTTATCGCCATTTATAACGCCATTCAAACGGGCGAACTTAAAGCCAAAATTGAAATTGTAATTTCCAATAAAGCCGATGCCGGCCTCTTGGCCAAAGCCAAAGATTGGAACCTAAATTATAAATACCTTGAACCGGCCGCCACGCGCGCCGAATTTGATAAAAAAGTTTTGGCCGAACTGCAAAAATATTCCCCTGATTTGATCTTGCTTATCGGCTACATGCGCCTCATCTCCCCAGTTTTGGTGCAGGCCTACACCAATAAAATTTTAAACGTGCACCCCTCGCTTTTACCAAAATTCGCCGGCGGGATGAATACTGACGTACATAGTGAAGTGATCAAAGCCGGGGAAAAAGAAACCGGCTGCACGATTCATATTGTAGACGAGGGTGTGGATACCGGGCCGATTGTGCTGCAAAAAAAATGCGCGGTAGAACCCACCGACACGCCGGCCACGTTAAAACAAAAAGTCCAAAAATTAGAAGGCGAAGCCTTTATTGAAGTAATTAAAACCTATGCATACAGAAATAGTTAAAATCAAACACGCTTTAATTTCCGTTTCCGACAAAACCGGTATTATGGAACTGGCCCAGGGGCTCCATGAACTGGGCGTGGAAATAATTTCCACCGGCGGTACGGCCAAAAAATTACAAGAAGCCGGCCTGCAAGTAATGGAAATATCCGCCTTCACTGGTTTCCCCGAAATGATGGACGGCCGGGTTAAAACCCTGCACCCGCTGGTTCATGGCGGAATTTTGGGTCTGCGCGACAAACACGCGGCCGAGGCGGCGGAGCATAATATTAAATGGATTGATTTGGTCGTGGTAAATCTTTACCCCTTCTCGGCCACCATTCAAAAACCCGGCGTCTCTGAAGAAGAAGTGATTGAAAATATTGATATCGGCGGACCCAGCATGATCCGTTCGGCGGCCAAAAATATCGGCTGGGTGGGCGTATTGGTGGATCCGCAGGACTATCCCCTCCTTTTAGAAGAAATAAAAACCCAGGGCGGCCTGGCCTTCACCACCCGTAAAAAACTTTCCGCCAAAGCCTTTGCCCACACCGCCGGCTATGATGCCATTATCGCCGGACATTTTAACCAAGACCAATACCCCGTTGAACTCACTTTGCCTTTTAAAAAATACTATAATTTAAGATACGGCGAAAACCCGCACCAGTCGGCCTGCGTTTATAAAGAACCCAACAATACGGACAATAATATTCTTAACGCCAAAATTATCCAGGGCAAGCAATTATCTTTTAATAACATCGGCGACGCCGACGGCGGCCTCGCCACTCTAAGGGAATTTGAAGAACCGGCCTGCGTGGTGGTAAAACACGCCAACCCTTGCGGCGCCGCGACCGGCGCGGATATGACTGATGTTTTTACGCGCGCTTACAACGCCGACGCCCTCTCGGCCTTTGGCGGTATTATCTGCCTTAACCGCGCCTGCAACCAAACCATCGCCGAAGCCATCGCCAAGGTTTTCGCCGAAATCGTCATCGCGCCCAGCTACGAGCCGGAAGCGTTGGAAATTTTATCCGCCAAGAAAAACCTGCGGGTGCTGGAGTTAGGCGAAGTTAAGCCCCTGGAGCCGAAGTTGGAATATAAATATGTGGATGGCGGGGTCTTGGCGCAGGATGCTGATGTTAAAACCATAAATAAAGAAGACTTAAAAGTGGTGACGAAAAAACAACCCACGGAAGCAGAACTATCCGACATGCTTTTTGCCTGGAAGGTTTTAAAACATGTTAAATCCAACGCCATTTTAATTGCCAAAAATAATACTACCGTGGGTATCGGCCCGGGACAGGTCTCGCGCGTGGAGGCGGTGGAAATCGCCATCAGAAAAAGCGGCGATAAAATAGCCGGCGCGGTTTTGGCCTCGGACGCCTTTTTCCCTTTCCGCGACAGCATTGATAAAATTGCCGCGACCGGCCTTAAAGCCATTATCCAACCCGGCGGTTCCGTCAAGGACGAAGAAGTAATAAAGGCCTGCGACGAGCACGGCCTCGCCATGGTTTTTACGGGCTTTAGATGTTTTAAGCACTAGTCCTATTCTTCCACTTGGTAATTTGGCGCGGAGTTGATGGCGGTTAAATCGTGGGGGTGATTTTCTCGCAGACTAGCGTCGGAAACTTTAACAAATTCGGCTTTATCTTGAAGTATGGGAATCGTCTTGGAACCGCAATAACCCAGGCCGCTGCGCAAACCGCCGGAGAGTTGATACAAAATTCTCGCTACCGGCCCTTTATACGACACGCGCCCGCTAACGCCTTCCGGCACAAACTTGCCTTTATCTTTTACATCACCCTGGCCATAGCGATCTTTACTGCCCCGTTCCATAGCCTCTATCGATCCCATCCCGCGGTAAACCTTATACATCCGCCCGCCAATAAATTCCACCCGTCCAGGCGACTCATCGGTGCCGGCAAACATGTTGCCCATCATTACCGCGCTCGCGCCCGCGGCCAAGGCCTTAACAATGTCCCCGGAATGTTTAATGCCGCCGTCGGCGATAATCGGCACCTGCTTTTTTAGTTTTTTAATCGCTTCGGCCACGGCCATTACCGCCGAAAGCTGCGGCACGCCGATACCCGAGACAATACGGGTAGTACAGATGGAACCCGGACCAATGCCTACCTTAACCCCATCAGCGCCGGCCTCAATTAACTCCAAAGCCGCGGCGGCCGTGGCGATATTACCGGCGATAATTTGCTGATCTTTAAATTTTTTCTTTAAAATTTTAAGGGTGTTCAAAACTCCGGCCGAGTGTCCGTGAGCCGTGTCAATCACTATCACATCAACCCCGGCTTTAATTAAGGCCTCGGCTCTAAAAACAGCCGTTTCACCCACACTCACCGCAGCGCCAACTCGCAGTTGTTTTAATTTGTTTTTGCAGGCATTGGGGTACTCCTCATTTTTTTCAATATCCTTGCGTGTCACAATACTTAAAAGTTTACCCGCCTGGTCGGCCACGCACAGAGTCTTGAGACGATATTCACGAATCATCTTGTTGGCCTGTTCCAAATCCACCTTGCCCTTGGCTATCTTTAAATCTTTTAACGGCTGCATCTTTTGTTTTACTTTTAATTCGCCATCATCAGGCATAAAATAATCCACGTCGGCGATGAGCCCCACCAACTTGCCCCGACCATCAACCACCGGCACCTTTTTATAACCCAAATCTTTTCTTATTTTAGCCACAACGGAAATTTTTTCCTCCGGAGAAATCGTCACCGGGTCTTCAATAAAGCCGTTTTCAAAACGTTTCACCTTCCGTACTTCTTCCACTTGTTCCTCCGCGGATAAATTTTTATGGATAATGCCAATCCCGCCGGATAAAGCCATGGCAATCGCCATTTTGTGTTCGGTCACCGTGTCCATGGGCGCGCTTAAAAAAGGCAGATTGAGTTTTATCTCCCGGGTTAAATAGGAAGTCAAAACAGCGTCCTTGGGCAATAAATCAGACTTCTGGGGCACCAGAAGCACATCATCAAAGGTAAAGGTTTCCCGTAAACTTGGCATATTTCGCTGGGTTTATTTAAAATTTGGGTTTTTAAACCAATTATGGTATATTATACACAATTTTAAAATAGCATACAACTATGCTCCCCAGTAATAATGAAATCTCCATTTTGGACTTTGGTTCACAGTATACCCATCTTATAGCTCGCCGCGTACGCGAACTGGGTGTGGTGGCGCGCATCTATCCCAATGATGTTAAAGCTGACCAGCTTAAAAACACCAAGGGCATAATATTTTCAGGCGGACCCCGGTCTCTCGTGCGCGACGCCAAACTGGAATTTGACCCTAAACTTTTTGAACTGGGCGCGCCGATTTTAGGCCTTTGCTACGGCCACCAGCTTTTGGCGGATTATTTTGGCGGCGAAGTTAAATCCGGCACGGCGCGCGAATACGGACTCGCTAAATTAAAAATCGGCGACTCCCCCATTTTTAAAGATGTCTCTCCCAAGACCGTCGTTTGGATGAGCCACGGCGACCACGTGGAAAAATTGCCCACCGGCTTTACGCAAATCGCCAGCTCCGGCAACAACTCCATGGCCGCGATGATGAACGCGGACAAAAAAATTTACGGCTTTCAATTTCATCCGGAAGTCAATCATACTGTTGAGGGCAAAACAATTTTATCCAATTTTGTTTTTGATATTTGTGGGGCGAAAGAAAATTGGACGACCGAGACCATGCTGGAGGAAATTGCCAAAAATATTAAGCTGGAAGCCGGCGACAAAAATGTTTTTCTGCTGGTGAGCGGCGGCGTGGACTCCACCGTCTGCTTCGCCCTTTTGGAAAAAACTCTGGGCAAAGGCCGGGTTTACGGCCTGCATGTGGACCACGGCCTCATGCGCCTTAATGAAACTGACAAAATTATGACGGCGCTGTCGGGTATTGGCTTAAACGACCTGCATCTTTATAACGCCGAGGGAGAGTATTTAAAAGCGCTAAAGGGCGTCACCGAGCCGGAACAAAAAAGAACTATTATCGGCAATTTATTTTTGGACATTGTGGATAAAGTGATGAAAGAAAAAGGTTTGACTGAAGATAAATGGCTGATCGGCCAAGGTACCATTTATCCCGACACCATTGAATCCGGCGGGACCAAAAACGCCGATGTAATTAAAACTCATCACAACCGCGTTCCCCGTTTAAAACAAATGATCGCCGAAGGTAAAATTATTGAACCGATTAAAGAATTGTACAAAGACGAGGTCCGCGCTATTGGCTTAAAATTAGGCCTGCCCCAAGAATTAGTTTATCGCCACCCTTTTCCGGGTCCGGGCCTGGGCATCCGCTGTTTGTGTTCTCCGGGCTCCGTGGAAAAAACTATCACGCTGGCCTCGGGTTCATTCAATGGTTCTAAATTAATTAAACTGCCCCTAAAATCCGTGGGGGTTCAGGGCGATGAACGTTCTTATGCCCATCCGGCGGTGCTTTCGCCCTCCATGGGCCAGCAATCACACGCCAACCAGGAAAGAGATTGGCCGCTTTTAAGGAGTCTCTCCCCCCTAATCACCAACGCGCATAAAGAAATAAACCGCGTCTTGCTCTTAATTAACGGCGAGGAAGACGCCTTGCCCAAAGCAATGTTGCGCCGGGCTTACCTTACCAAAGAGCGTTTGGATCTTTTACGGCGGATTGACGAGATTGTGGACACGGCTGTTGGGGAAGACCCGGCCTGCCAAAAAATCTGGCAGCTGCCCACGGTGCTTATTCCCTATGGCCACCACTACGGCGAATCCGTGGTTTTACGGCCAGTGGAGTCGGAAGAAGCCATGACCGTTTCTTTTGGCGTTATTCCGGATAAAACCTTGCAAAAAATAATCAAAAAAATCAACGCGCTCAAAGCCGTTGACTTTATCTTCTACGATCTCACCAATAAACCACCCGGGACTATTGAATGGGAATAGACTTCAAAATTCCTTCTAATTCTTTTAGCGTGGAAACCCGCACCAACCGGCTCCGCAGTTCTTTTATATTTTTAACATTTGGCCAACGCTCGCCGTTTATATACCAGGCCAAATGCTTGCGAAAAGTTACCAGGCTTTTTGGGCCGTAATGTTTTAGATGAAGTTTAGCGTGTTTTAAAATAACTCCCTTTAATTTGTGATTTGGGATTTGTGATTTGGAATTTTTGGAAAGAATCCACGGATTTCCCAGCGCTCCCCGGCCAATCATTACTCCGTCCGCGCCGGTAGCTTCCAGACATTTTTTAATATCTTCAAAATTTTTAATATCACCGTTGGCTAAAACCGGAATGGTTAATATTTTTTTTACGCTGGCAATCATCGCCCAATTAGCTGTTCCGCTATAACCCTGATTTTTAGTCCGGCCATGGATAGAAATTAAATCAACGCCAGCGGCCTCTAATTTCGACGCGAAATCTAAAATTTCATCTTCTTTATTCCAGCCCAAGCGGGTTTTTACCGAAATGGGTACCCCAAGCTTAGCTTCTTTAAGCGCTTTAATAATATTCACCGCGCGGGGAATGTCTTTTAGCAGAGCCGCGCCGGCGCGCGTCTTGCCGGTTATTTTTGGCACCGGACAACCCATGTTAATATCAATGCCGTCGGGCTTAAACTTTTTTACCACAATTTTAGCCGCTTCCACAATGGTCTCTGCCCGTCCGCCAAAAAGCTGAATTATAACCGGCCTCTCTGTTTTACTAAACTCACACATCTTTAAAGTTTTGGCATTGCCCCTTACAATCGCCTCGGCGCTTACCATTTCCCTAAAAATAACAAAATCCTTGCCCGCGATTTCACGGCAAATTTTGGTAAACGGCCCGTCGGTCATATCGGCCATGGGCGCGAGAGCGATGATAGATTTTTGTGTGAGCCAAGACATAATTAATTTATACTACCTGGCGTAAGGGAAAAAGGCAAGCACGAAGGGTCTTGACAAAAGGCCAACTTTATACTATTCTAAACAATCACGGGCGCACATTTACAGTTTTAAAAATAACGAATTTCACCAACAAGGAGGCTGAGATGGCGGAGACCATTGAAAGAGAAAAATGGCACTGGTTCAATGTTATGGAGGATCTCCAGACGCAAGGAGGCCTTGATGGGGTTTTTATCGACCCGCTAAGCGTCGGCGAACATGGCTGCGGCGGAAAGACAAGGAATGGCACGATATTCTATATCACCCGGGTAGCAAACAAGTTCTTGCTCGTGAGCATGACACAGGATGAGAAGGATCTTATCGATGCCTTCGCCAAAGTCGTTGAATATCGGCCGTTTTGCCAGTATTACAACAGGGTTGGCCAACTCACCTTTGAGTGGGACAAGGTCGATCCCGACGGTCGTTTCGTAAAATTGGAGAAGGACGACGAAAAAACTTGCCTTTGCAGGGTTCAATGACATCGAGCCCTCATCGCATCGGCCAAACCCGCACGGACATACACGTGTGGGTTTTTTTATTCTCATTCAATCACTCACGCGAGCCCCGATGTACATCGGGGCGAGGATTTGTTATTCCATAGGGGGTTCGGGGGCGCCAGATTGTTTGAGTCCCGAATAGGGACGAGTTGTGGCGCCCCTGAAACTTTTTGTTACTTTTTAGTTATAAAAAGTAAATCACCAGACAGGGATCCTTCGCTCCGCTCAGGATGACAGTTGAGCCAGAGATTCCTCACATTCGTTCGGAATGACAGACAAGAAAAAACGCCCGATAGGGCGTTTTTTCTTGTTTTATGCATAAGGTAATTCTTCCGGTGGCGGTGGAACAACCGGCGCGGGCGGAGCGGGAGGAAGCACTTCTTTCTTTTTAAAAGGATTTTGTATTTCCATGGGCAAATCCACCGGCGGCTCGCCGCGTTTAATGGAAGCCTTTTGCACCAACGGCGTTTTAACAAACGGCATCGGGAAATGCCAGAGGGTGGCTAATTCCTCTATATTTAAAATATAAGGGTTGGCGCCGGTTTTAGCCTTTCTCTTTTTGTAAGCCGCCATGAACTTGGTTTTCTTAAGGCCCAAGCGGTAATCTTTAAAAGCGTAAAAAGTCTTGGTAGAGGAATGCGGCACCAAGGCGTTGCTGTTAACGATATGAAACTGATTTAGCGCCCCCGCGAAACCCTCCATACAACGGGAGGGAAGAAACTTTTCCCGACGGGCGGTGTAGAGGGCGCGGATTTTGGATTTAAAACCCAGCTTGGAAATTTTAGCTTCCACGTTTTCCACCACCCCGCGCATGCCGGGCGTAAGGTCAGAGACCTTGGCCACCTTTTCTTTTTCTTTCTCTTCTTCTTCCTCAAAATTCCAGGCCCAAATTTCAAATAAAGCTTTCATTAATATTTGAGGCAAACCGCCCAGCTTGGAAAAAACGGAATCATGGCGCTCTTCTTTACCGACCACGATTTTCTTAACCAGTTCAATCCCCTTTTCCTTCCAATGATTGCTGGTCGGCTCAATAATAATCTGAAACCAAAAATTTTCGCCGTGGCCGATGCGGGTTAAATTTTCCAAAACCGCGGCCATGGGGTCGCTAAACACCACTTCCTTGTTGATATTTACCGTCTGTTCAAAATCGGTGTAGGTGCGGATAGGATAGGCGTCGGCTTCGGCTAAGGCAAACTCCACGCCATGCATATCATATTCTTCGTTGGGATACAGGCTGGGAATAGCGCGCACGTAATCCTCCACTTCGGTAATTTCGGCGTTGGCGTACTGGGCGTAAATGGAGGCCTCCACCAAATCGCGATACTCGGCTTCGGTCCGGATTAAAAACTGAATATACCCTTCCAAACTCACGATTTCAAAACTAAACCATTTTTGTTTTTTGCCCAGCCAATACTTTTGGCCGATGTTGGCGCTCCCCAGGGCGCCGCTAATATGCGCGAAAATTTGTTCCACGGCTTTAGGTGTTTGCACAAACTGCGCCGGAATATCCACGGCCAGCACCACCCATTTCCATTTGGCAATATATTTTTTCTGGCGGTATTCAACCCAAAGCTTGCTCGCCATGTAAAAAAAGATAAGCCAAAGAACCGCCCAGCCCACAATGGCAAAAAGCGCTAATATAAGTTCATTGGGCGGCAACGCCAAAAGCGACTGCCAAAAAGACATGTCTAAACTAAAACCAAAAGGTGTTTCCACCACCAGGGGCATATTTTATTTATCAATAATCTTATAAACTCCCCCGTAAACAATAATGCAACCGAAAACAGTCCACCACCAGCCGTATCCGCCGGAAAGATACCCGGCAAAATAGGCGAAAACGGTAATTAAAGTGGCCAGGGCGGCGATCATGTGACGGATGATATTGTCGGCCATAGATTTTAAAAATAACAATTATAGTATATCACATTATCCTCGCCTCTGCCATTTTTCCACCAAAACCAGCAAAGGACTCGCGACAAAAATTGAAGAATAGGCGCCGCTGGCCATGCCAATAAGGAGAGCCAGGGCGAAAGAATGAATCGTGGAACCGCCAAGGAAGTACAGGGCGAGCAGCGGTAGTAGCACCGTCATGGTGGTATTTATGGAGCGCATCAAAGTTTGGTTTAAGCCGTTATTAACTGTTTCGGCAAAATTATCGCCGGTGTGGTGCAATAAATTTTCCCTAATTCGGTCATAGACCACAATGGTATCAGTGACGGAAAAACCGATAACCGTAAGCAAGGCCACCACAAAATCTATGCCGACTTCCACCCCGCTAAACTTGCCAAGCAGGGCGAAGACTCCCAACACTAATAACACATCGTGCAATTGAGCCACCACCGCCATGGCGCCATATTTCCAACTCGCCACCGGACGGGACACCCGGCGAAAAGCGTAGGCCATGTAAGCGATAATGCCGAGATTGACTAAAATAATAGACCAAACGGCGCGCTGGCGCAATTGGGCGCTGATGGCCGAACCGATCGTTTCAAAACGTTCTTCGTGAAGCGTGTTTTCCGGAGTTTGAAATTTTTCTCGTATCTGGCGCAAAACCAACTGATGTTGATCTTCGGTTAAAAAATTGGTGCGAATGATAAATTTGTAATCCCCGCTCCCCTGTATCACGGTTTCTTTTAGTCCCAATTCATCCAGAACGGCTTTAACCTTATCCACAGCCGGCCGGGTTTGCGAAAAAGAAACTTCCAACAAGCTGCCGCCGGTAAAATCAATGCCGTACTTGAGGCCGTACTTAAAAAGCGAAGCGGACGAGAGTAGTACCACAATAATGGTAATAACGTACCAGAGTTTGGCGTATTTAATAAAGGGAATATTCATATACGATAAGATTTAATTATTTGGATTGATTAACCGGCGCCGCGCTGGAACGACGATAACCCAGAAATAAATAATTACCTTCTTCTTTAAACAGCGGAAAAACCAAACGCATGATGGTGCGGGTAACCGTATAAGCGGTAAAGAGATTAACCAGGGTACCGATGGCCAAAACCGTGGCAAAACCCTGAATAAAACCGCTGCCAAACCAAATTAAAATAAAACAACTAATCAACGAGGTCATGTGGCTGTCCCAAATGGAAGACCAAGCGCGTGGAAAAGATTCTTCCGAAGCGTTGCGCAAGGTCTTGCCCCAACGTAATTCTTCTTTCAGACGCTCAAAGACCAAAACATTGGCGTCCACGGCCATACCGATGGTCAGGATAAAACCGGCAATACCAGCCAGGGTCAGCGTCACCCCGATAATCTTAAAGATAGATAGAGTCAAAACGGCATACATCGCGAGCGAAAAGACCGAAAGAAGCCCTGGCAAACGGTAATACAAAGCCATAAATACCATGACTAAAATCAAACCAGCGATGCCGGCTTTAAAACTCCGGGCCAAAGAATCAGCGCCCAAAGTGGCATCCACCTTTTCCTGGCTTAACATTTCTACCGGCACCGGCAAAGCGCCGGAATTAAGCCGTTGGGAGAGCTGTTTGGCCTCAAGCAAAGTAAAGCCGCCGGAAATTACGGCGCTGCCGTTTAAGATGGGTTCATTGACCTTGGGAATGCTAATCGGCTGGCCGTCTAAAAAGATAGCCACCGGTTTATTTACATTACGCGTGGTAATCTCGGAAAAAAGCTTGGTGCCTTCATCATCAAAATTTAAAGCCACCTGAATTTGGCCGGTCTGGGTGTTTTCCGTAACCTCGGCGCGCTTAAGCTGTTTGCCGGAAAGGCCGGTGGTTTTCCAAGATTCCTTAGGCGGGACAATATCTGTTTTTTGCTTGGTAGCCACTAAAATGCGGGCGACATTATATTCCAGATTGGAAAGATTAGTGGATGAAACCGTTTTTTCTCCTTCGCGCTGGGAAATTCTTTTAACAATATTATAACCGCCGGCGCTTTTAATTAAAAAATCGCCGGTCTCGCCGTCTTTACGGGTCTTAGCCCAAGTATACAATTCCGGAAAAACATCGGCCGAAATAAAACCTAAATCACCACTATTATTTTTACTCTGGATGTCGTCGGAATACTGCAAAGCGGCCGAAGCAAAATCCAGCTGGCCGGTTACCACCGCCCGCAAAGCTTCTTTGGCTTTTTTCTCAGCGGCTAAATTAAAATCATTCATCTGTTTGGTTTCGGCTACGGTGAGATCTCGTTCCGGCACATTATTTTCTTCTTTAAATTCCAAAACCGGAGTTTCGCCGATCATTTTTATGGCCTGATTGACATCAGTGACGCCGGGCAACTCCACAATAATGCGATAATCGTTGCCCACGCGGGTGGTTTGGACCAAAGGTTCGGCCACACCAAGTCCACCGCGCACACGGCGTTCAATTACATCCCGCACGCCTTCCACCGCGTCCGCCCGGTCTTTATCCGGAATATTATCGGTTTTAGCCTGATAAATTAAATGCGCCCCGCCTTGCAGATCCAAGCCCAAACTAAAACCATTGTCCGGCAGGCGCGGGAGGCCCAAATTAGCCTTGGCATTGAGCCAATCCAACCCTTGGTTGGCATAGGCCGGCACCACAATAAACAAACAGATAATAAAAAGACCGGCCACCAAGGCAGAACGCCATTTTATCTGCGACCGGCTGATATTTTTGATATAAATCTTGTTAGCCATAGACAGCTTTATTAGATTAAAATGATGAGAAAATATTAGCTTATTTTTGGATTTTTGGCAAGGGCCTTTCGTATAAATCGTCCTCCAGCCATTTTTCCGGATTTTTGAGGATGTATTGCCGGATTTCTTCTAACGATTTTTCATTACGGATAATGTGGTCGTGAAAACGGGGTTGCCAGGTGAAATTTGAATCAATCTGACGGACGCGTTTGGTACAGGCGGATTTAAATGAACCAACCACATCGGCTAGAGAATTTTTCTTGTCCGTAGAGACGGGGCATGCCCCGTCTCTACATTTTTTTTCGTGGGCCTGATTATCAATGGAAACAATCCCGTGGAAATGATTGGGCATTACGATAAACTCGCCCGGAAAAAAATTTTTAAAATGTCCTGGAATATTCAACCAACACTGTCTAACAATCTCACCTAACGTCGTCAATTCCATCATCCCCTGCCTCACCTGGCCAAAAACGCATTCCCGATTCTTAACGCAAATCGTCACAAAATATAAACCGGTATTGGCGTAATTGTATCCCGGCAACCGAGCCGACGGTATGCGATATTTTTTCTTAAATAATTTTGTTTCCTCCTTGATTATCATAAAAATAATTGTCTCTACTTTATAATTTTTCTAATAATTGCCCCGACAAACAATCTAAAGGCCCGGCGTTTCTCTTTCTCGTAAATTATCGGCACACCTATTATTGTTTTGCATTTATTGCAGACAAGATTACTTTTTTGTTTGGGTTCAATATCTGAAATTCTATCTAAGTATAAACGCTTTAAAATACCCGGCCCGTCTTTTTGATACCTTAACAGCGAGGTTTTACATTTGGCGCAAGAAATTAATAACCATCGTGAATATCCGCCGCGAGATTTTTTAAATTTATCATTTTTAAATTTTAATGTCTTATTTGCCATAATATCATGCCGTTGTAGAGACGGGGCATGCCCCGTCTCTACCCCATTTTATTTACCAACATATTCAAACCTGGGTATTTTTTTGCCTTCAACCTCCACTTCTTCGGTAAACATTTTTAACGGCCTAGCCCAAATCTGTTCCCCATCCAATGTTTTATAAATTACCAGCTCTTCCAGGGTCTCGCTGTGCTTAGCCACACCAATTACTTCATATTCATTACCCTTGTAGTGTTTGTATCTACCTAATTTAATCACATTACTTACCATAACATTTTTTATAAATCTTCTCACCAAAAATCAACAATCCATAAAAAAATAAACTTACCCATACCAAACTAATCAGACCAGGAAAGAGGACGTTATAAACAAGAAGCCACACATAGAAAGCCCCCACTAAAACCCCTGCCACCTCTCTTACTCCTGGCGGGGCATATTCAAAAAAAGATTCATGACATTCATCAGCAACAAACTCTGTATTTTCTAATTCCGCGCGTGTACGAGGGATATTTTTATTTTTATTAAATTGCATAACGGCTTCGTCAACGCACCTGTTATATGCCATTTCTTTAAATGGCATTATTAATTTTTCCAACCATTCAGATTCTAAAATATTGTCACTTATTTTCTCAAAAGACCACGAACTCACGCCATATGGCCAAAACACTACCTTGACGTAAAGGGGTGTTACTATCGAATTATAGACAGAAAAATTTAAAAATGGCATCACCACTATTACGACGGCGATTATGGAGGAAAGAAATAATTTTTTCTCATCCAATTTTTTCATAATTTTACCGTATCATTGTAGAGACGCATTACAATGCGTCTCTACGGTGATTTATTTACCGTGACATCGCTTATATTTCAATCCTGACCCACACGGGCATAAATCATTGCGCCCTACCTTATGGCCTTCGGCGTCTTTGGGCTTGCTGCTCCCGGCAATGGCTTTCTCGCCGCTGGCCTCTTTGGCCGCGCCGGAAAAAGTCATATTGCCCCGTTGCATAATACTGGGCGCCATTTGAATGCCTAAACTGACTTTATAAATAGAATAAACCACTTCTTTTTGGATTAAACTCAAAAGTTCATTAAACATGTGGTAAGTTTCTTTTTTATATTCCACCAACGGGTCCCTCTGGCCATAACCGCGCAAACCGATGCCGGTGCGCAGATAATCCACGGCCACCAAGTGCTCAATCCACAAGCTATCTATGGAACGGAGTAAGATTTGTTTTTCTATTTCTAACATCACTTCCGGCTGGGGCACTTTCTTAACTAAAAATTCTTCATATTTTGACTTAGCGAGGCCGGTGAGGTATTCGATCATTTTGGTGCGGCGTTCCACATCGTCCAACTTGCTTTCTCCCCGCCCGCCATACTTTAACAACTCCCCTCTTTCGGCTTCGCTTAACGGGAAAATAGTCACCATGGTTTCGGCAATTTCCTTCATGTTCCAATCATCCGGAGTCTCGGCGTTGGTGTGAAAAGAAACCACCTGCTCAATCTCATCTTCCACCATTTTTAATACCATCTGACGCAAAGTCTCGCTCCCTTCGCCCGCCGTAGCTTTAGCGAAGGCGGGTTCTCCTTTTTTCTCCAATTCAAATTGTTCCAAAATCTTGCGGCGTTTGCCGTAAATAACCTCGCGATGGCGGTTTAAAACATCATCATATTCCAGCAAGTGTTTACGGGTGTCAAAATGGAAGCCTTCCACCTTTTTTTGCGCCGCTTCAATAATCCGGCTGATGGAACGATTTTCTATGGGCATGTCCTCGGGGACTCTTAAAGTTTTCATCACTCCTTTAATCCGATCGCCGGCAAAAATACGCATTAGATCGTCTTCGGTGGAAAGATAAAATTGCGTGGCGCCCGGGTCACCCTGACGGCCGGAACGTCCGCGGAGCTGATTATCAATGCGGCGGCTTTCATGGCGTTCAGTGCCGATCACAAAAAGACCGCCGGCCTCGCGCACTTTGGCGCCAGCCTCGGCAATAACCGGGTTGCCGCCGAGGATTATATCCACACCGCGCCCAGCCATGTTGGTGGCGAGCGTGACGGCGCCGGGCCGGCCGGCCTGGGCGATAATCTCGCCCTCCCGTTCATGATTCTTGGCGTTTAAAATTTCATGCTTAACACCCTCGCGTTCCAAAAACAGACTTAGGGCCTCGTTTTTTTCCACCGAAATAGTACCAATAAGTACCGGCTGGCCTTTGGCCTGAAGCGCTTTAACTTCCTGGGCAATGGCTTTATACTTGCCTTCCTCGGTGCGGTAAATCCGGTCGGGCTGATCTTTTCTTTGATTAACTTTGTTGGTGGGAATGGACACCACTTCCAAATTATAAATTTTGACAAACTCTTCGGCCTCGGTGACGGCCGTGCCGGTCATACCCGCCAACTTTTTATACATGCGAAAATAATTTTGAAAAGTAATCGTAGCCATGGTCTGGCTCTCGCGCTGAATTTTAGCGCCTTCTTTGGCCTCAATGGCTTGGTGCAAGCCCTCGCTGTAGCGCCGGCCCGGCATTTTACGCCCGGTAAACTCGTCCACAATAATTACTTCGCCGTTTTCCATCACATAATCACGATCAAGCTTAAACAATACTTGCGCGCGCAGAGCCTGCTCAACATGATGCACTGTGGTGACCCCGCCGCCTTCGGCGTAAATATTCTCTATTCCGAGCCATTCCTCCATTTTATGGAGGCCGGCTTCAGTTAAAGTACTGGAGCGCATTTTTTCATCCACATTATAATCTTCATTTTCTTTAAGCCGTGTCGTCAATTCCGCGAATTTGTAATACATCTCGGCGGCTTCTTCGGCTGGCGCGGAAATAATCAACGGGGTGCGCGCCTCATCAATTAAAATAGAATCCACTTCGTCCACGATAGCGTAATAAAAAGGCCGCTGGGACATCTCGGCCAAACTTCCCACCATGTTGTCACGCAAATAATCAAAACCAAATTCATTATTGGTGCCGTAAGTAATATCACACTGGTAGGATTCTTGGCGGCTGCATTGTTCCAAAAATTCGTTCTGCACCTTAAACATGCCTTTGGCGTCGCGCTCTTTATCGGCCTCGCCGCCTTCTTTTAAATCTTCCGGCTGGTGAACGGCCAGAGATTCCTCTCCCGAGTTCTCGGGATTCGGAATGACAAACCTGTTGGCGTTGTATTTAAAAGAAACCAACATGTTTTGAATCACGCCCACCGAGAGCCCTAAGGCGTCGTAAATCTGGCCCATCCACACGGCGTCGCGTTTGGCCAAATAGTCGTTGACAGTAACTAAGTGCACGCCTTTACCACAGAGCGCGTTAAGATAAACCGGCAAAGTAGCCACCAAAGTTTTGCCTTCACCGGTGCGCATTTCCGAAATCTGACCGCGGTGCAAAACGATACCACCGAGAAGTTGGACGTCAAAATGGCGCATAGTGGTTAAACGACGCGAGGTTTCACGGACCACGGCAAAAGCTTCTGGCAAAATATCGTCCAAAGTCTCACCCTCATTAAGACGTTTTTTAAATTCAGCAGTTTTGGCGCGCAAGCCGGGTAAATCCAGCTTCTCCATGGCCGGTTCCAAAGAATTTATTTGATCAACAATCGGCTGAAGGTTTTTAACCGCGGCCGCGTTCGGATCGCCAAAAATCTTGCTCAAAAATGACATACAAAAACAAAAAATTAAGCCGAAATAGCTTAATTATTCTAACATAAATGGCCAAAATAAACAAGGGGCGGGTTTTGTCCTAAAACCTTTATTTTAAGCCCAATTTTTTGCGTCTTTCATCTTGTTCATCCAGAATCATTTTACGCAAACGGATGCTTTTGGGTGTAATTTCAACTAACTCGTCATCACCGATATATTCCAAAGATTCTTCTAAGCCCATAATTTGGGGCGTCTTAAAATATTCATTTACACCATCGCCTTTGGAACGCATGTTGGAAAGCTGTTTGGCTTTGCAGACGTTAACCCGCAAATCTCCGGTGCGGGCGTGCTGTCCGACTATCTGGCCGCGATAGACTCTAATGGCCGGCCCCACAAACATCAGTCCCCTATCCTGCACGTTTAACAGTCCGTATAAATTAGTATCGCCGGTTTCACTCGCTACCAGCGACCCCTGGTCGCGTTCGCGCCAATTGCCCGGATCTTCGGCGTAGTGTTCAAAAATTGTGTTCATGATGCCGGTGCCGCGCGTGTCGGTTAAAAATTCCGTGCGGTAACCGAACAAGCCGCGCGTGGGGATTAAAAATTCCAAAAAAACAGTGTTGTTTTCGGTACGCATTTCTTTAAGCTCGCCGTGGCGTCCGCCCATTTTTTGAATAACCACACCGGAATAATTTTCCGGGGCTTCCACAAAAATTCTTTCAAAAGGCACCATTTTTTTGCCATCAACTTCTTTAATAATTACCTGGGGCCGAGAGACTTGCAATTCAAAACCTTCGCGGCGCAAACGTTCAATTAAAATAGCCAAATGGAGTTCGCCGCGTCCGGCCACCACCCACTCCATGTCGGAATTTTCCACGCGCAAGGCCATATCCGTTTCCAATTCTTTAAACAAACGGGTCTGAAGCTGGCGCGAAGTGGTGTACTCCCCTTCCTGCCCGGTAAACGGCGAATCGTTAACCTTAAAAGTCATTTTAACCGTGGGCTCTTCAATTTTTAAAAGTGGCAAAGCCACTGGATCGCCCACATCGGCAATGGTTTCACCGATCATAATTTCCGGAATGCCGGATATAGCCACAATATCGCCGGCGGTGGCTTCTTTGGTTTCTATTCTTTCCAGACCAAAAAAAGTCATGAGCGAAGTTAAACGAAACTTTTTTTGCGCGCCGACGCGATCAATCTGAACCACGTCGGTGCCGGATTTAATGGAACCGTTATAAATTTTACCGGTGGCAATCCGTCCTTTAAAATCATTACCGATAATGGTGGTGATTAACATCTGCAACGGTTTGGCCGGGTCGCCCTTAGGTTCGGGAATATGTTTTAAAATGGCCTCAAAAACCGGGGCAATATCCGTCATCTCGCTAATATCCGGAGTAAGGCCGGCTTTACCCTGTTTGGCCGAGGTATAAACTACCGGAAAATTGGCCGATTCGTCATCAGCGCCCAGATCTATAAATAATTCAAAAGTTTTGGTTAAAGCGTAATTGGGGCGGGCATCGGGCTTATCAATTTTATTGATGACCACCACGATTTTATGCTTCATTTCCAAGGCCTTTTTTAAAACAAATCTGGTTTGCGGCATGGGGCCTTCTTTGGCGTCCACCAGAAGCAAACAGCCGTCGGCCATGGTTAAAACGCGCTCCACTTCCCCGCCAAAATCAGCGTGGCCCGGAGTATCAATAATATTAATTTTAGTTCCTTGCCAATCCACCGAAGCATTTTTGGAAAAAATGGTAATCCCGCGCTCTCGTTCCAAATCATTGCTATCCATAATACAAACCGCATCCGCCATTTCTTTATTTAATTTGGTTTTGGATTGACGCAACAAAGCATCCACCAGCGTGGTTTTGCCGTGGTCAACGTGAGCGATAATGGCGACATTGCGCAAATTTTTCATACAAAAAAGGTCGGAACATCCGACAAAATTGAGTATAGCAGGAAAATTGGGGTTTGTCAAGGATCAGACACAAAAAAACACCCGCTTGTCGGATGATCTTAAAAAATCCTAAATTATCACCCTCACATCCACCAAATACGCCTCTTTTTCATTAACTATCACCGGGTTTAAATCCAAAGATTTTATCTCCGGATGTTCCAGCGACATTTTGGAAACAGCCAAAATTATTTTTCTAAGCGCGGATAAATTAACCGGTTTTTGCCCGCGCGCTCCGGTTAAAAGTTTATAGCCCTTTATCTCCGCCATCATTTCGTCCGCGTCAATGGGCGATAGCGGGGCTACGCGGCGGGAAACATCTTTTAAAATTTCTACAAAAATTCCGCCCAAGCCAAAAACAATTACCGGCCCAAAGTTGGAGTCGCGCTTCATGCCGATTAAAACTTCGTGTCCCAGCGCTTGAGGCGACAAAAGCATGCCTTTAATTTGCGCGCCCGGCTCTTTGGCTTTAACCGAAGAGGTAATTTGGTTCCAAGCCTGTTCCGCCTCGGCCAAAGAATTGAGATTGATTTTAACCCCACCCACATCGCTTTTGTGAATCACCTGCGGGGAATAAACTTTTAACGCCATCGGCGCCTTTATTTTACTAAAAAACTTTTTTAAATTTTTTTTGTCTTCCACTAACCTATCCTTAAAATCCAAACCGTAAGACTTGAATAATTTTTGTGTCTGTAGTAAATCCATGGTTTGCGTCGGAATTTCGGGCTGGGGAGCAGGTGTAGTTTCAATTTTATTTTTAAACGACATGGCCGAAAGCACTTCCTCCACATCCTGCGGATATTCAAAATTACCCAAATGATTCTTCTTTAATAATTCCTCGCCCACGCGCGTAGTTTCTTCCCCAATAAAAAGCGGAATGATGGGTTTAAATTTACTATATTTAACTAGCACCTCGGCGGTTTCTTTTACTTCCGTCATTTGTTGCGGAGTTAAAATCACCACCAAGCCGTCAACATCTTTTTCTTTGGTTAAAATTTTTAAAACTTCATCATAGCGGTTAGCCGGCGCGTCGCCCATTAAATCCACCGGATTACCCACGGCCGCGGCTGGCGGTAAAACCTGTCTTAATTTATTTTTAAGGCCTTCGCTAAACTTTACCAATTCTAAATGCGGGGCGGCTTCTATCAAATCAGCCATGACAATGGACGGTCCGCCGCCGTTGGTAACTATGGCCAGCCGGCGCAAAGGTTTATAAATACCGGCGTTAAAAATTTTGGCGAAATTAAACAAGGCGCGCAAAGACCGCACACTAAAAATGCCGGCCTGCCGGCAGGCCGCTTCAAACACCTCGCCGGCCGAAGCCAGCGATCCGGTATGCGAAGCAATGGCCTCTGAACCGCGGCTGGTCCAGCCGGCCTTAAGCGCCACCACCGGCTTAATTTTGGAAATTTGTTTGGCCGTTTTAATAAATTTAGCCCCGTCGCTGACTCCTTCCAGATACATTAACACCGCTTTGGTTTTTTTATCCTGCGCCAAATATTCTAAAAAGTCATTTTCGGTTAAACCGGCCTCATTGCCCAAACTTATAAATTTGGAAAAGCCCAAATATTCGGTTTCGGCCCAATCCAAAAGCGCGGTGCCAATGGCGCCGGACTGCGACAGAAAAGCCACCGGCCCGGCCGAGGAAACGCCGGCCGCAAAAGAAGCGTTAAGCCGATCGTGCAAATTAATTATCCCTAAACAATTGGGGCCCACTATTTTTATTTTATATTTTTGGGCAATGGTTTTAATTTGTTCTTCCATTTTTTTACCTTCCTCCCCGCTCTCTTTAAACCCGGCGGAAATAACAATGGCCAAAGGAATTTTCTTTTGGCCGCATTCCGTTAAAACCTGGGGCACTAATTGCGCTTTAACCGCCACCAGCGCCAAATCCACCGCGCCCGGAATTTCCTTAACCGTAGCAAAACAAGGCCGGCCCAAAATATTTTTGTGTCCCGGATTAACCGGATAAATTTTGCGGGCGTTGCCGGCGAGTAAATTTTTAACCAAAGAATAGCCTAATTTGCCTTTTTGGTCAGAAGCGCCAATCACGGCCACGGATGATGGATTAAAAAGTTTGTCTAAAAAAACCATAATTTAAATTAATTCTTCAAACACCGGTTTGACCTGGCGGTAAAAAATTCCGAGGGGGGTTT
>JBBUBK010000023.1:0-1245 GCA_038058265.1 Patescibacteria group bacterium | reverse complement strand
ATTAATTCTTCAAACACCGGTTTGACCTGGCGGTAAAAAATTCCGAGGGGGGTTTTATTTGTCTCCCGCAATTTTTTACAGGCCGCTTCAAAATTATTCGGCTGATATTTAGCATCTATCCAATAAATTTTATTTTTATAAAACTCTCGCGTGTCGTTAAAAGTAATACATGGTTGGATTATTTCCAAAAGAGAAAAACCTTTATGACGGACGGCCTCTTTAATTAATTCTTTGGTTTTGGCTATTTCCAGCGCGTAGCCCCTGGCAACAAAACCGGCGCCGGCCGTGAGCAAAAGATCCAAAGAATTAAGCGGCTCTTCCACATTGCCAAAGGGCGTAGTTTTGCCTTTAAAACCCTTGGGCGAGGTGGGTGTGGCCTGGCCGGTGGTCAGGGCGAAGGTTTGATTATTATGAACAATTAAAGTAATGTCGGAATTCCTTCTGGCGGCGTGAATCACATGATCCAAGCCTTCGGCGTAACTGTCGCCGTCGCCGGAAAAGGCAATAACTTTTAAATCCGGATTGGCCAGCTTAATGCCGGTGGCCAGCGGCACGATGCGGCCGTGCAGGCCGGCGAAACTGTTTAAGTTAAGATAGTCGGTAATCTTGCCGTGGCAACCGATACCGGCGCCGATAACCACTTTTTCCGGCGACAGCTCCCCGGTCTCGGCCATTTCGGCTATCGCCGCTTTAAAAGACGCTAAAATACCGAAGTTGGGGCAACCCGGGCACCAAGTATTTTTGGCTTTGGTATTTAAATCTAACATACTACAATAATTTCTCCAGCTGTTTGGCCAAGGCGCAGGGTTCAAAAGGCCGGGCATCGTATTTTAAAATTTTCTTTTTTATTTCCAAGCCGGTTTTTTCCCGGATTAAGGCCGCGAGTTGCCCGCCATAGTTGCCCTCCACGTCAATAATATTTTTGGCCCCGGCCACCTGTTTTAAAAACGACTCGCCGTCAAAAGGGTCCAGCGCCACCACCTGAACTAATTTTGCCGGTTTGGATATTTTTTTCATGGCCTCCAACACCGCGCCTTTGGTGGAACCCCAAAAAACAATAATATTTTTACTCTTCTTATCGCCGTAAACCTTTAAGCCTGGCCCGAGCTCTTTAAGAATATTTTTTTCTTTACGAAAACGCTTGTTAAATTGCTCGAAAACCGATTTTGGATCGTCGTTGGTGTAACCGGCTTCATCGTGTTCATAACTGGTCCATTTAACTACGGCCGGCGAAGCGCCCGGAAA
>JBBUBK010000022.1:7415-12796 GCA_038058265.1 Patescibacteria group bacterium | reverse complement strand
CGACAAAACAACCCACTCCACCATGACTGACCTCACATCAAAAAAAACCTGCCCAGATTGCGGCGGCGCGCCGACCAACCATTTTTTAGAACGCCTGGACGCTTATGTCGGGGTGTATTTTTTTTCTTTATTTCGGCCTCTTAACGGCTTAAATTCCCGCTTCTCTTTACTGTTGTCCCGCTTAAAATTTTTAATGCCGCCTTTAATTAAACTGCTTTGTAAATTAAAAATCGCCCGCCTGCTAAACGAGCCGGACGCTAAAACCGTTTACCGCGCCCGTTGTTTGTGGGAAGAAGCGGACAAGATGGGAATAACCATGCTGGAGATTCGCCTCTTTGGCCTTTACCAGGATTCTTTTTGGGCCGAACGCGGAAAAAAATATTGTTTTTTCCAGGGCTTGCCCAAACTCCCCGGCCGAGAAAGCCCGGCCTTGAGCTGGATGGATAATAAAGGCGAGATGAAAAAAAAATTCCAAAAACTTGGCGTGCCCGTGGCCAAAGGCGTGGCCACCTCTAAAATTAGCGAGGCCCTGATTTGTTTTGAACAATTATCCAAGCCGGTCATTGTCAAACCCAATACCGGCTCGCGCAGCCGCCACACTACCATTCATCTCCATAATCCGGAAGAACTGCGGCGGGCTTTTGACAAGGCCAAACAAATTTGCCCTTGGGTGGTGGTGGAGGAGGAACTGCGAGGCAGTGTTTACCGCGGCACGGTAATTGGCGGCGCCGTGATTGGAGTGCTGCGCCGTGATCCGGCGGCGCTGGAAGGCGACGGCCAAAAAACCATTAAAGAATTATGCGAAGCGGAAAATAAAAATCCTTTAAGACAAGGCCCGCTGTTCCATCAGTTGCCTGTCGTAGGCGACCAAGCGGCCGAAGCGGAACTAAAATATCAAAATCTGTGGTGGGAGGCCGTACCGGCCGCCGGACAAATTGTGGCCTTGGGCGTCAAAACCTCGCGCAGCGCGGGCGGCGGCTTGGTGGACGTTACGGAAATAACCCACCCCGATATTACCGACTTGCTAAAATACATCGCTAAAATTTTGGATTATCCTTACGTCGGCGTGGATTTTATAATAGCTGACATAAAAAAGTCCTGGCAAGACCAGGATAAAGGCGGCATAATTGAATGCAACTCCCTGCCTTTTATTGATTTACATCACTATCCTTCGCGGGGCAAGCCGCGTAACGCGGCCGGGGCCCTGTGGCGGATAATTTTTCCTGACACAAATTTTCCGGCGTCAACCACTCCCCTAAAAGACGTTTAAAATCTTCTGCGCGCGCTGTGGTTTCCTTATCTCTTAAATGACCGAAGGGACTATACTCCGGGGTTAATTCATGGTGTCCGCGGATTTCGCCATCGTCAAACAGTCGGACATGCCATTGAAATTTAAAATTTTCGCGCAACCGCAAGCTCAAAATTTCTCTTTCGTCAATCCAGGCGATTTTATTTTCACCAAAACCCGCCTGGCAGAGATAATTATAAAAATCTTCCGCGGACGCGCCAGGGCGCAGATAGCCTAAATGATATTGCTGGCGCGGCGGATAAGGGGAATAGCCTATAATTTTGGAGAAATTTCTAAAAATGGGAAAAAGCGGAGTAAAAATTAACCAAAATATTTTTTTAAAATAGTCAAACAAGCTCATAATTTTAAAACTCCACCAGCGTCTGGTCGCCCAAAAGCAGGCGATGAAAATCGGTGTGGTCGTCTTTTATTACCGTAGCGCCCTTGCCGATAATACTGTCGCTGATTTTTATTGGAGCCTCTATCCGGCAATTATCCAAAATAATGGAGTTAGTAATTTGAGCGTTTTTAACCGTAGTGCCGGGGCCCAGCGTGGTGTATGGACCGATGACGCAATTCTCTATAACACAATCATCACCTATTATTACTGGAGCGATAAACTTTACGCCGCTACCCTGTCGCGTGTTTTTTCCAATTTCAACTTTTACTTGGTTGGTCTCCATCAATAATCTATTGGCTAAAATCAAATCTTCCGGCTTGCCGGTATCCTTCCACCAGCCGGTTATTTCCTGATAACCAACTTTATAACCGTTTTTAAGCAGATAGGAATGAATGTCGGAGATTTCATATTCGCCGCGCGCGGATTTTTGAATCTGATCAAAGGCCTTAAAAAAACTTTTATTGTAAAGATAAATACCGGTGACCGCCATGTCGCTGGGCGGGTTTTGGGGTTTTTCTAAAATATCCGTGAGCTTTCCGGCCGCATCAAACTGCGCCACCCCGAATTGGCTGGGGTCGGCCACCTTGGACATGGTTAAAAGGCAATCCAATTTTTCCTCTTCAAATTTTTTTATAAACGGCTTGAGAGTGCCTAAAACAATGTTATCGGAGAGATAAAACATAAACGATTCGTCGCCGACAAACTTTTCCGCCAATTTTACCACATGGGCAATGCCCTGCGGGCCGCCGGTTTGTTCAAAATATTCTATTTTTATGCCCCAGCGGCTGCCATCACCCACCTGGTTTTGCAACTGAACTTCACCCGGGTTGGTGTTGATGTAAATTTCTTTGATGCCGGCCTCCACCGCTTTTTCAATAGCGTAAAAAATCATGGGCTGGTTGGCCAGCGGAATTAAATGTTTGTTGATGGTGGAGGTAAGCGGACGCAGGCGTGTGGCCCGGCCGCCGCCGGTTAAAATGGCTTTGGTGATTTTGGACATATTACCAAAAAATTATTTTTTTAAGCAACCAGCCATAGGCGGATAAAATAGGGTTGGCGATATATTTTAAAACCGGACTTTGCCAGTTGGGTTTGTCAAAAACCAATTCTGTGGCTACTTCTTTAAGCAAAGCTCTATCCCCCATCTTACGCTGTTTCTGCGCGATTTGTCGAGCCTTAAACCACCCGCCCCAATTTTTAAAATTTAACCAATAACCATAGGCCTTAAATTTTTCCTTAAGCCAGCCATCACGATAAGCAAAAAACCCTAAACCAATTTCCACAGCCAGAAGCATGGGCAAAAGCAAAATTAAAGTTGGCCATTTATAATACATCAGGAGTACCGCCCAGCGGTTGCGTTCGGCCCAATAAAACTTGCCCGGGTTGCGGCTAAAAGCGTACCGGTGGTAAAAGACCGACGCTTTTATCATGGCTGAATCAAAACCCAAAGTTTTAAGCCGCAAACCGTATTCCAAATCTTCATGGTATAAAAATAAAGCTTCATTAAGCAAGCCATATTGTTTTAACAAATCAGCGCGGAGCATGACCGCCGCTCCGCTGGGGTAGCCAATCAAACTCACTTCCGGTTTTTGTTTTTTAATTTCTTCCGCCGGCTTTTGAAAATCTTGCACATAGCCAAAACCCAAATAATGAAAACGATTGCCGGAAGTATTAACCGATTCTATTTCCGGAAAAAGTAAAATTAAAGATTGCGTTGCGCCGAGTTTAGGATTATTTTGCAAAGCGTTAACTAACGGCTCCAAAGCTCCAGGGGTTAAAAAGCCGTCCTGATTATGTAAAAAAACATAATCACAGCCATGTTCCAACGCCCATTTAATGCCGACATTATTACCGGCGGAAAAACCGATATTTTTTTCTTGCGGCAAATAAACCACTTCCGGCAATTCTTGGCCCGACAGCGGCAAAGCCAGTTGACGCACACAACTTTCCGAAAGTCCGTGCTGCGGATGCGGGTTGTCTACAATAACAATCCGCAAATTCTCGCGTGGATAAGTTAATTTCTTCCAGGCCTCCACCGCGGCCGGCAGGTCATCCTTACAGTGATAAGACAAATAAATTATGGCAACTTTAGGGTAAGGGTTCATAATATTTTTTATTATTACGCCATTTCCAATTATACTTTAACCAGCTTAAAAGATGAATGCGCGACAATTTATTTTTTAATAAGGCCATAAACACGCCCGGCACCGAGGCCGACCCGCGCCGATGTTCGTGGTGCACCACCACCTCGGGTAAATAATACACCGGCCAACCGGCCTCCCACATCCGGCGGCACAAATCGCTGTCTTCGGCATACATCCAAAAATTCTCGTCAAAAACGCCTACCCGCTCCACCGCTTCGTGGCGCGCCAGCATGGCGCTGCCCATGACCCAATCCACCGGCGAAGTGGTGTTGTGGTCAAAATCCTTCATCAAAAACCATTCATTTATTTTTTGACCCAAACCGCTCTGGCCGAATTTGGTCCGGCTAAAAAACGGCTGCCAAAAAGACGGAAAACGATAGCAGGAATATTGGAGCGAGCCGTCGGGATATAAAATTTTAGGACCCACCACACCCACGCGCGGATGTTCTTCCATAAAATCGAATAGGCGGCGCAAGGCTTTTTGGTTGGGCGGAAAATAAGTATCCGGATTTAAAATAAAATAATGTTTGGCTGGCGCGGCTTTAATCCCGGTATTCTGCGCCCGGCCAAAACCGGTATTCTGCGCTAAAGACATAAACTTTACCGCTGGAAACTTTTCTTTTATTAAACTCTCTAGGCCGTCGTCCGAAGCGTTGTCCACCACCACCGTGGAAAAATTCAAACCCGAATCCGTTGCGTCCAAAAACAGCGAATCTAAACAGCGATTCACCAGGTCTTTGGTTTTGTGATTGACAATAACCACGCTTAAATCTAACATAAAATTTTATCTCCACCACAGCCTTATTTCCCGCCAATTTGCTTTGGTTTTTTGTTTTATTTTTAATCTCTTGTTTTTAAGTTCATGACGATTCTGCCAAATTTGTTTTAAGCCGGCTAAAACCACGCGATCAAACAATAAAAACCAAACAAACTTCTTACCTTCATACCACAAAATCCACAAAAAATCAAGGGTAAGGTTGCGGCCGTCTTCATTTTTATAAATAGCCATTAAATGGTTTTTGTAACTGTTAATCCTTACTATTTCCGGTTGACTCTTTTTGTTTTTGGCCGCGGCCAAATCCCCTTCCCACGCGCCAGCGGCAGTCCGGGCATGCGTGCCCGTGGCCGTGGGGCAACAAAAAGCCTTAAAGCCTAGCCGGCGCAAGCGCCAAGCCAAATCCACATCTTCCTGATAAGAAAAAAAAGAAGAGTCAAACAACTCGCCGTCAATTAAGGCTTCCGTGGCCGCCGGACGGCGAAACATGGCAACAGCGCATGACACACCAAAAACTTCAAAAGCGTTGTCATCGCTTTTTAACTCCGTTATCTCCGTTACTCGCCGGCTTCGCCAAATTTTTAAACCCAAAGAATCTATTTGGCGACCAGACAGAGATTCTTCACTTCGTTCAGAATGACAATTGAGAATGACCGGCTTATATAACGCCGGAGCAACGACCGCGGCTTCCAAATTTTTATCTAAAAAATCAACCAGCTTTTCCAGGCAATCCGGCGCCAAAACTATATCCTGGTTTAGAACTAAAAAATATTC
>JBBUBK010000022.1:1719-7315 GCA_038058265.1 Patescibacteria group bacterium | reverse complement strand
TTATCAATAATAATCAATTCCCAATTTTTAAAAGTTTGATTTCTAAGGGAATTAAATAAAGCCGGGATAAATTTTGCGCCGTTCCAGGTAATTAGATTGATTGTCAATTTCATAACCCCCACTTAACAAAATACTTAAACATACTTCTAAAAAACTGCCATTGCTTCCAAAACACTGACCTTTTTTTAAAACTCTGGCCGACCAAATCCACGCAAGAAATAACTGGATTGTAAATTACTTTGTAGCCCAGTTGTTTGGCCTCGCGACATAAATCCACATCCTCAAACCAAATAAAAAATCTTTCATCAAAAGCTCTATTTAATTTCTCTATAAATTCACGCCGCGCCAGCATAAACGATCCGCGCACGGAATCCACTTCCTGTTCCTTGTTTAAATCCAGATCAAAATATTGGTAGCGATGTAAGACTGAAGGAAAAAAGTGCGGAATTTTTAAAAAAATCGCCAGCTGATTCCAAAAACCGGGGAAACGCCGCGGGCCGTCTTTTTTGTTTAGTTGCCCCGACTCATCTACCAATTTACAACTAACGATACCCACCTCCGGCCGGCTGTCCATGTAAGCCACCAGCTTATCCAAACAACCGGGCTCTTTTAACTCCATGTCCGGATTTAAAAACAAAATAAAACGTCCTTGGGAAACTGCAACGCCCTCGTTGCAGGCCGCGCCAAAACCTAAATTAGTTTTGTTTTTAAGAAGTTTAATACCACCACTTAAGCCAATGGCCAGAGATTCCTCCTTCGTCGTCGGAATGACAGACTGTGCCACGGCCACCGTATTATCATCGGAAGCATTGTCCACCACAATTTGTTCAAAGCTTATTTTTCCACAGGCCAAAATCACCGAGCGAAGCTGCCCGGCGATATTCTTTTCCGCATTCCAGGTGACGGTCACGACCGATAAATCCATATCTAGACTTTGTACACCATCGCTCCGCCTTTGGTGGGCCGGGAAATTTTTATGGCCACTTCCTGCCCACGAGTAGCGCTGGCGACTTCTTGATGGTTTATCTGCATAGAGCCGACCGTTTCCTCAAAACTTTCTTCATTACGCGTAATTTTTACCTTGTCCCCTACTTTTAAGGTACCTTCCAGCACGATGACGGCCACGCTAATTTTGTCAAAAAAGTGCACCACCTTGCCGAGGGATTTATTTTTTTTGCCGAAGAGCCAACTTAGAAACATATAATTAAGTTAATGAATAAAAATTCTAACGACCTTTACCCCGCCCGTGGCGGGGTTTGCTTAACTGTTTTTTAAAGTAATCCACAAACGGAATAGCGGTAGGATCAATTCTCTCCAACATCGCCGAATAAAAACTAATATAAGCGCCTAAAACCAAAACTTCACAGGCTTGAGCTAGTCTATTTTTCTCTTTGGCCAAATAACTGGTAAACTTTATTTTATTGCGGCGTAAAATTTCCGCTGTCACTGTATAACGTTTTTGCACGCGCGCGTCATATAATTTGGAGGCGATCATGACTATGGCTAAATCTTTTTTATTAGAAGCCGGATGCATCATCCCCTCCATTAAGTGATGGTTAAGCTCGGGGATAAGAAAGAATCCGGCAAACCGCTTGGCATTCTCGTTCATCTGATTGGCGGCGGCGTGCGCGTTGCCGGCCAGGTGCTCCGAAGCTACATACCAAACACTTCGGCCAAAAATTTCATGGGCGATTTTTTTAGCCGGATTATTTTTGACCAAAAGGCCGAACACTTTAATATACTTATTAATTACCGCGATAGATTGTTTTATTTCCGACAGTTTAATTAATCCGGCTTTATTTAAAATTAAAAGCTGGCCAAAAACAGAATACCCCAAACCCATCCGCGGCGACCTACAAGGGTTATTTTTGGTGGTAAAGATTAAGGCCGGAATTTTATTATTTTTGGCCCAAGCGCCGAGTTTACCGCCGGCGCAAATCACCGCTACTTTGGCTCCACGATTTTTAGCTTCAACGGCAGCGCTTAAAACTTCTTCGGTGGAACCGGAATAGCTGGAACAAATTACCAAAGTTTCTTTATCGGTATAAGCCGGTAAATAATAACTATTAATAACTTCCAGAGAAGCTTTTAATTCTTTGGCAAAAACCGCTTTTACCACCTGCGCGCCTATGGCCGACCCGCCCATACCCGCCACGATGACTTTTTTTACTTTTTTATAACTTACAGGCAAAAAAAACTTGGCGCCCTGCGTCCAAACCTCTTGCGCTTGCCGTCCTAACCGTTCAATGCTCCCCAGCATATTTTGGGAATCCAGCTTGCTTATAACTCTCAGGTTATCTAAGATGTCTGCCATATAATTATTTATTTTTAATTTTCGCGTAATTTTTTAGCGCGGCGCGCAAGGCTTCTTTTATCGGCGTCATTTTAATGCCTAATTTTTCCAAATTCTCCGACTGCATCACATTATTGGATCGTTTCTTTTTAGCCAGTCCATCCTTAACCAAATCTGCCTCGCTAATCCAGTCGTTGGTGTGTTTGGGGTCAACGATTTCTTCGTACATTTCTAAAATCTCGCGATGTTTAATGGAGCCGGGGTTGGTGACATGAAAAATACCGGTCGCCTTTTTCTCCAAAAGCTGGCGAAAAACTTTAATCATCTCCGGCACCACAGTCACACTATTCTCCACATCCACAATTTTTTTAAACGAAACCAGTTTGTTAATTAAATTTCCCGGCGTTGGCCGGTCGTCAATGGGCATGCGAATGCGGGCAATACCGATATTAGGCAAAGTGGCCAAAACTAAATCCGCGGCATATTTACTGCGCGTATACACGGCCACTGGATTGGCATAATCGGTTTCTTTCCAACCGCCCTTACTTGGCGAATCGCCGTAAAAAATACAACCCGTGCCCATCTGGAGCAAATACACTCCCCGCTTTTGGCAGGCTTCCGCAATCATAATCGGCAAGGTGGTATTGCCAGCGATAGTTTCCACTTGGTGATCTTCGCACCAGTCCACATTGGGTTTACCCACCACCCCAGCCGCGTTTAACACCGCGTCCGGTTTATGTTCGTCTAACAATTCCAAAACATCTTCCATTGTTTTAATATGTTTGTCGGACAAAACCGCGTCCGGCCACTCCTCGGCGCAACGCTGACCCAGCCAACCTTTACCGATAATTAAAGTCTTCATAAAATTTTACTTTTTAATTTTTTCCACCATTTTTCATTATTTTTATACCATTCCGCTGTTTTCTTCATCCCCTCTTCAAAATTTACTTCCGGCGACCAGCCCAATTCTTTTTTAATTTTGGAATAATCAATGGCATAACGGCGGTCATGGCCAAGGCGGTCTTTAACAAATTCTATTTTATCCTCGCCCAAACCCAAAAGTTTTAAAATATTTTTCGCCACTTCTAAATTAGTCGGCTGTACTCCACCGCCCACGCAATAAGTTTCACCAAATTTTCCTTGGTGCAAAATTAAATCCAGCGCCCGGCAATGATCCCCCACATACAGCCAATCGCGGATCTGCCCGCCATCGCCGTAAATGGGAACTTTTTTGCCTTCCAACAGATTGGTGATAAAAAGTCCGTGTAATTTTTCCGGAAATTGATATGGGCCGTAGTTGTTGGAGCAGTTGGAAATAGTAACGGGGAGTCCGTAAGTATGAAAATATGCCCGCACCAGGTGGTCAGCCGCGGCCTTGGAAGCGCTGTAAGGACTGCGCGGGTCATAGGGCGTGCTTTCGTTAAATGATTGGTCGCTAGGGCCAAGCGAACCAAAAACTTCATCGGTGGAAACATGATGGAATCTTACTCCGCCGTTATTTTTGGCCGCTTCCAATAAATTATGCGTGCCCACCACATTGGTATGAATAAAAGCGGCGCTGTCCAAAATGGAGCGGTCCACATGCGACTCGGCCGCAAAATGAACTATGGCATCCATATCCTTAACAATTTTTTCCACCAATTTTTTGTCGGCGATGTCGCCTTTAACAAATTTATAATTTTTTTGCTTATCCAAATCTTTTAAATTTTCTTTGTTCCCGGCGTAAGTTAAAAGATCCAAATTAACAATTTGATAATCCGGATATTTTTTTAACAAATAATGGATAAAATTACTGCCTATAAAACCTGCTCCGCCGGTTATCAATAATTTCATATATTTAATTTTTACTCACATTGGCCACCATGCCCGAAGCGGCCAGCGCGGCCACGAGCGCCGAACCGCCGTGGCTCACAAAAGGCAAAGGCACGCCGGTTAAGGGTAAGAGCCCCACCATGGCGCTAATATTTAAAAAAGATTGCCAAACGACCCAGACCACAATACCCCCGGTGAGGAGCCGACCAAAATTATCCGGCGCCGCCCGGGCGATTTTTAACCCGCGCCAGCCAAAAGCCAAAATTAATATCACCAAACCGGCGGCAAAAATAAAACCCATTTCTTCGGCCAGCACCGCGTAAATGGAGTCCGCGCTCACTTCCGGCAGATACTGAAACTTCTGCCGCGAAAGACCATAGCCCAAGCCCCAAAATCCGCCCGACCCCACGGCCAAAAAGGCCTGGTTGACTTGATACCCTACGCCTTTGGGGTCAAGCTCGGGATGCAAAAAAGTGGTGAGGCGCTGAACCCGATAAGGCGCGATGACCACTAACACCAGAAAAGCCGCGGCCGCGAGGAGCCCCATAATCACCAAATAACTCTTGGGAATTTTGGCTAAATATAACATGGCAAAAATAATTACTACTAAAATAGACAACGTGCCAATATCCGGCTGTAATAAAATGAGTAAAAATGACGGGGCCAAAATAGCCAGCACCGACACCAAACCGTTTTTCCAGTCCTCCAAATTACGCTGGGGGTCGGATAAAAGAGCGGCGGCCATAATAATGATGGCGAGTTTGGCCAGCTCCGATGGTTGAAAAGTGTAACCGCCCAAGCTCAGCCAGCTGTTGGAACCATTGATAACGGCGCCCACCCCGGGAATAAAAACTAAAATTAAGAGGAGCAGTCCGGCGCCGTAAATGGGCCAGCTCAACTTGCGCCAGATCCTATAATCCACGCGGGCTAATAATAAAAAGAGCGCCAGCCCGGGCAACACGCCCAAAAAAAACTGCCGTTTAACAAAAAAATAAATGTCGTTAAATCTTTGGAAACCCACGGGCGCGCTGGCCGAAATTAAAACAATAAAACCAAAAACGAGCCAGATTAAAACATAAAAGAGCCAATGCCTGTCCGCCTTTTTGGTCGCGCTGCCAGCGTAAGTCATAGCGCTAGATATTTAAACCCGTAATATAAAAAACCGCCATCAACAAAAAAATCTGCAAGGGCAAAGTTAGAAAAGCAAGAAATCTGGATAGCGTCCGGTCAAAAGAATAAAAGAGAAAAGATAAAAAATAATTGACCAAAAAGATGAACAGTCCGCCGGCCGGCAAAAGATAAATTTTCCACCAGGAACCCAAAAGGTCAATGCCAAAGACCACATTGTAGTGCAAAAATATCTGGTCCGCCCCGGGTTTAATATTTTTGGCTAAATACCACCACATTAAGCTTTGGGCTAAAACTATAAAAATAAGGGGCAGAAGCACCCATTTATCGCGTAAATAAAGCTTGGGAGAATAGAACATAAAT
>JBBUBK010000022.1:0-1619 GCA_038058265.1 Patescibacteria group bacterium | reverse complement strand
AACCAAAAACCCTCCCGAGTACTCGGGAGGGTTTTTGGAATCTATCTTGGTGAGTAAGCTGTTAGGCGAACCAACCGAGAAGATGTTTACGACTAGAAGCTCCTGGTAAGAGAATTACCAAGGACATCGTAGGAGTCAGAAGCAGAGAAACCGGTAGCCTCAGCGCCGCCAGTCGGCGTGTAAGCGTAGAGCAGGTTGCCCGTATTCCAGGCAGTGCCGCTCCAGCCAGTGGTACCAGTAATCTTGCCGCTGAGAGTGATGTTAAGACTATAGGTCGTCTTGCCGTTGCCCACAGATTGAGTGTCGGCAGTAACGATGAAGGTACGAGCAGTGCTCGGCGAGACCAAGAAGCTATCAAGCAACGAGTTTTGATCATTGGCCGGACCAAAGACCAAATCAATGCCGCCATCCGTCTGATAGCCGGAATCAGCAAAGCCAGTAGAGGTCACGCCAGCCGCGCCGCCAGCGAGACCTTCGCTGGAAGTGGCCGCCAGATAAGTGCCTAAGCCGCCCGCGCCGTTATCTTCATACAATCTCCAGTTGCCGATGGTACCGGTACCGGTGGAACCAGCCGACACCATGCCGGTCACGTTAACCGTGACAGTGGTGGTGGAAATTCTCAAATCGCGAGTACCATTATTGGTAACCGTGTATTTGAAAATCTGGGCCCTGGAACCGATCTCAAAGGGCGAACTAAGATTTACAGCCACAGCTGTCGGATAAGCATCGTGATAGATGTAGCTGGTGGAAGTGGCGAGGCGATTAAGCGCGCCACCATTAATATCGGTAGCCGCGAGTAAAGCGCCGGCGCCGGAACGAGCTTCCATATCCGTGTTGCTATTGCTCTTCACCGAGAAAGCGGTGGTGGTGTTGTTGGAAATTACACCCGAAGCATTGGTGGAACCCTTTAAGGTAAGAACCTTATAGGAATCCATGTCAATGGGGAGAGTCAGACCGGTAAACACTACATTGCCAGCCACATAGTTGGCATCGCCAAGCTTGGTCGCGCCATCATAAAGGGCGAGCGAGCTGTAAGTGCCAAGAGTGGTGGCATCGCCGGAGGCATTGGAATAGCCAGTGGTAAAGGTAATCTTGTTCAAGGTTACCGCGTCGTTGCTGGCCGAAACTTTCCATTTGCCTAACTGTAGATTAGTCTGGCCCGGGCCATAGATCTTGGAGATCGTGGTGGCATCGGACACAGCCGTAATAGTAGCCGAAGCGGAGCCTACAGCCACATTTTGACCAGTCACCGTAGAACCGGTATTGGAAGTGCCGCTGTCTTTTCCAGTGTAGTTATAACTGAAGAAAGACGAGCTCACTGTGCCGGAAGCGCCACTGGTGATAAAGGCCTTGAGTTGAAGGACTTTGGTGGCGTTCTTCGGAATGGTTAAGTCAAAATTGAAACTGTTAGAACTGGAGGCCACAGTGCTAAGAGTGGAGCCAAGCTGAGTGGCGCCATCATAGAGGGCCGCATTCTGATAAGAGTTAGCCGCGCTGCCGGTGTTTCCGAAGTAAACGGTTACGCCGGTTAAGCGGACATCTTCAGAAGTGCCGGCCGTACAAATGTACTGACCAACATTCACAGTTGCGCCAGTGGCGCGAGTCACATTACCCATGGA
>JBBUBK010000021.1:1311-4241 GCA_038058265.1 Patescibacteria group bacterium | reverse complement strand
TCCCCCTCCTCATCCGTTCGCAAAATTTGTGCGCCCTGACGCTCCAATTTTTTAAGAACGCGGAAAGAAGGATGCCCGAATTTATTGGGTCCCACGGAAACTACGGCTTCTTTGGGATTAACGCCGGCCAAAAATTCCTCGCTGCTGGAAGTGTCGCTGCCATGATGGCCGACTTTTAAAACATCGGCCTGGAGTTTGGGACAAAAATTAGCCGCCTTTAAACAATACCTTTGCCTCAAGGCGTTTTCCAACGGCGTTTCCGCGTCGCCCGTAAACAAAAAACTTTTTGTCCCATGCGTTAATTTAAAAACTACCGAAGCGTTATTGCCTTCCGTGTCTTTGGCCGGCAGGCCTAACCCCGAATCCGGCGCTAAAAAATCCAGAGTACTGCTGGCAATAATTATTTCCTCCGGGCCATTAATAATTTTTATTGTCGCGCCTTCCGCCGCCAGTTGTTTTTGCCAGGCCTGCCAAAATGGATCAGCGCCCTTATCGGTGGAATTGGTGATGATATTTTTTATTTTATAACGCTTCAGCACATCCACACAACCGCCGTAATGGTCCAAATCCGGATGGCTGATGACCAAATAATCTATGGTCCGGTCAAAAAACGACAGCGCCCCGCCGAGTTTGGATAAAATTTTGCGATTGGGCCCGCAGTCCACCAACATCTTTCCCCCATCATCAAATTTAATTAACGCCGCGTCGCCCTGCCCCACATTAAAAAACTCCACGGAGAAAACGGGCGTGGCGGTTAAACGCAAATAAATAATCAGCCCCAGCACCACTAAAAAACAAACCGATAAAATTAGAACAATTTTTTTCATGATAATAAATTATTTTCTCGCCACAATAATTTGATTCACCCAATTCCTCCCTTCTTTCACCAAAACTTCCCGCTCCACAACAAAAGCCAATTCTTCCAATTTTTCTTTAATTCTTTCCGGCCGGTGGTAATACGATTCAATTTTAATCGGCCCCTCTGTGGTTTTTACTTCCGGCGGTTCCTTTTGATTGATATTGGTAACGAGTAGTCGCCCGCCATCTTTAAGGACACGGTAGGCCTCGTCAAAAAAACGGCCCGGGTCTTTAATGTGCACGATTAAAAAAGCCGCTACCACCCAGTCAAAAGTTCCCTCCTCAAAAGGCAAGCTCTTCACATCGCCCACGATGGTTTCAATTTTATTTTTTTTCCGCAAGACCTCCAGCATTTTTTCCGACACATCCAAAGCCACAACGCTCGCGCCCATTTTGGCCATTTTCATGGCCAGCCGGCCGGTGCCAGCACCCGCGTCCAAAATTTTAAGACCATCAACTTTACCTAAAAGCGGCAACAACTTATCTTTCTCAAAACTGTTTAAATATTTTTCCCGCTCGTCATAACTCCCCGCGGCTAAATCATAACCAACATCAGAGGGAAGAATTTTTATCTTTTTGGACATAATAAATTATTAACAGATACATTATTACCATAAGCCACCAGGGAACAGACATCTCTACCGCCGACCAACTCTGCGAGCCAAACCAGGTCACGACTATTATAACATATTTTAACCCCACGCCGGAGAGCCATGCCACCACCTGCCCCAAAGGATAAAAAATAAACCCCAGCATAATGGCCAAAAAACCAAACAGCATTAAATATGGAACAAGCCAGAGAATTAACAAGTTGACTATCGGCGCTACCACCGAAAGCCGGCCGAATTGAAATAAAATAAGAGGCAAAGTGACAATTATAGCCGAGAGAGTGGAGATAAGGGTTTCGCTAAAAAAATTATCCGACTTTACACGCTTACTGTTATAAAATTTGGACAAAATCGGCGACAGATACACCAACCCCAGGGTGGCTAAAAAAGAAAGTTGGAACCCAGCGTCCCAAATTAAAACATATGGGTTAAATAAAAGCATCAGCGCGGCGGTAAAAATTAAAACATTACCAATGCGAGATAAACGGCCCAACTGACCGGCGAGCAAAACAATTAAACCCATAATTCCGGCGCGTACCACCGACGCCCCGGCGCCAGTAAAAATCACGAATAAAATAATCCCGGCCACCACCAGCCAGAAAGCCCGAGGCCGGGCTAAACCTAAATTAATAAACAGCGACATTAAAGCCAGGGCCACAATACTGATATTGTAGCCGGAGACGGCAATGATATGCGAAACGCCGGTACGGCTAAAATTATCCGCGAGCTCGAGCGGGAGGCCGCTGCGTTCGCCATAAAGCAGGCCGGCCATAAAACTGCTTTCCGGCTCGCTCCACAGCTCGGCCGCCTTATCCCCCACTTTTTGCTTAAGCCATAAAACAGCGCTCATTATTCTATTTCCCTGGCCGGAAGAAATTAAACTAATCTTAGGCGAACCGCAAATGGACCAAACTCCCTGCCGCGCCAAATACTGCCGATAATTAAAACTGCCATCCAAAGAATTTTTCGGCTCCACCAGAGAACAGCTGATTTTTAATTCATCGCCGTAATTATAACGCGGGTACAAAGGCAAATTTAATAAAATTTTTCCGGAGATTTTTCGATTCGGTAGAGACGCAAGGCTTTGCGTCTCTACCTTAACCACATAATTTACCCCGTCAATTTTTATGATCGGTTCTTCTGAAATAATTCCGGAGAAATCCATTTTAGCGCTGTTGTAATAATTAATATTCTCGGCGCTTCCCGAGGGAATAGTGATTAAATAACGCGCGCCGCCGAGAATAAAAAATAATAAACAAAATAAAAAAAACCGATAATTCTTTTTAGGCCAAAAAATTATCAATAAAAAAGAAATTATAAACAACAAAATATAAAGACGAAAAAGCCAATACTCCGCCAGTTCCAAAGAAGAAAATAAACCTACGCCTAAAATAAAACAAAAACAAAACGCCAGAAACGTTTTGCTTTTAGAATTTAAAATTTTGTCTGTCCCCTCCTTCATAA
>JBBUBK010000021.1:0-1211 GCA_038058265.1 Patescibacteria group bacterium | reverse complement strand
ATACTCACCAGCTTGCCTTTTACATAAATTACTTTCTTGGGCTCTTTGCCTTCCAGCCATTTTTGCACCTTTTCACTATTTAGCGCTTTGGCTTTGGCCTCGGCTTCGCTAATTTCGGCTGGCACTTCCAGGGTATCGCGAAGTTTGCCGTTAACCTGCACGGCCAAAGTTATATTTTCATCCTTGGCCAAGGCCATATCATACTTGGGCCATTCTTCCGCCGAGATGCTTTTTTTCTTTCCAAGCAAAGACCACAGCTCTTCGCACAGGTGCGGAGCGAACGGCGATAAAAGTTTTACTAAAACCGAGAACTGCGAACTGCTAATTTCTTCCTGTTTAAACATTTCATTAACTAACATCATCATCTGGGAGATGGCAGTATTAAATCTCATTCCTTCAATATCCTCGGTAACTTTTTTAATGGTTTGATGAAGCAAGGTGGTTAAATTTTTATTCTCGGACGCTTTTTTATTCAATTTTTCCTGCAAAGCCCAGACTCTATCCAAAAATCTCCTCACCCCAATAAGGCCGTTGGTATCCCAAGCCACGGCCTGGTCAAATGGCCCCATAAACATAATGTAGGTCCGCAGAGCATCGGCCCCGAATTTTTCCACCATTTCGTCCGGATTAATCACATTGCCCCGGCTCTTGCTCATCTTTTCTCCGTCCTGGGCCAAAATCATGCCCTGCGCCGTGCGTTTTTTATACGGCTCGCTGGTCGGTACTAATCCTAAATCGTGTAAGAAAATATTCCAAAAACGGGAATAGAGCAGGTGTAACACTACATGTTCCATCCCGCCGTTATACCAATCCACCCCCTGGGAGCCAAGCCAATATTTTAATTTGTCCATGGAAGCGAATTCTTGATCATTATGCGGGTCGCAGTAGCGTAAAAAATACCAGGAACTGCCAGCCCAATTGGGCATGGTGTCTGTTTCCCGTTTCGCCGGCCCGCCGCACTTGGGGCATTTGGTCTTAACCCATTTTTCCATAGCGGATAACGGCGACTCGCCGGTGTCGGTGGGTTCGTATTTTTTTACCTTGGGAAATTTTAACGGCAAATCTTTTTCCAGTATCGGAACCCAACCGCAATCTTTACAATTCACCAGTGGAATCGGCTCGCCCCAATATCTTTGGCGGGAAAAGACCCAGTCACGAAGTTTGTATTGTATTTTTTTCTGACCTAATCCTTTTTCTTCCAGCCAAGAAAT
>JBBUBK010000020.1:8205-11097 GCA_038058265.1 Patescibacteria group bacterium | reverse complement strand
TTTAATTTACTCTTCCACAAACTCTGCCCAGCGCACAAGGCCACGGCCAAGGCATCGGCCGCGTCATCGGACTTTATTTTACATTTAAGCCCGAGGAGCATCGCCACCATTTTCTGCATTTGGTCTTTTTCCGCCCGGCCATAGCCGGTAATGGCCTGCTTAACCTGGAGCGGGGTAAATTCATCCACTGGCAAATTATTTTCCACGGCCGTTAAGAGAATTACCCCCCTGGCCTGCCCCACTTCTATGGCCGTTTTAACATTTTTAAAAAAGAATAGTTCTTCCACGGCCATGCGCGTGGGTTTATATTTTTTAATCAAAGACACAAGTTCCTCGTGAATTTGGGCTAAGCGATCTACAAAAGATTTTTTAGCCGAGGTTTCAATACAACCGTAAACTTTAGCCTCCCAATCACCGTAGCCTTTCTCAATCACCCCAAAACCAACTCTACCAAATCCCGGATCTATGCCTAAAATTATTTCGCTTTTAATCATAATAATTTATTCCGCGTTAGTCCAATAATTTTCTACATCATCGTGTTCCTCTATATCGCCAAAAAGTCCTTCCAATTTGGCGCGTATCCCTTCATCCACTTTTATTCTGTCCTTAGCTACCAACTGCAGGCCAGATTCCAAAGGTTCTATCCCCAACTCTTTAAGTTTGCTTAAAACTTTTTGAAAATTCTCCACTTTGGTTTTAATTTCAATCTCGCCGTCTTCGGTAATATCTTCCGCTCCGGCTTCAATTAGCGCCATTTCGTTTTCGTCCTTATGAGCTGAAAAACCAGAAGCGGAAACTGTAATTATTCCCATCTGACTAAACATCCACATCACGCTCCCAGCGCCACCCATGGATCCACCGTGCTGGGATAAAATATATTTTAAGTCAGATACGGTTCTGTTTTTATTATCGGTTAAGGCTTTAATAATTATGGCTACCCCGCCCGGCCCAAAGGCCTCATACAAAATTTCTTCCACTTGCGCCGCGCCGGCGAGCTCCCCGGTGCCGCGTTTAATAGCTTTTTCAATATTATCCTTTGGCATGCCGGTAGCTTTGGCTTTTTCCACGGCCAGACGCAACGAAAAATTGGTGGCCGCGTCCGCGCCACCAGTTTTGGCCGACACCGTAATTAACTTGGCGTATTTGGTAAACAAATTGCTCCGCAGAGCGTCTTGTTTGCCCTTTCTTTGTTGAATATTATGCCATTTGGAATGTCCGCTCATATGTGTCCATCTTACCTTTATTTACCTAAAAAATCAAGAAAAAGAGACGCTCTTCGGGGCGTCTCTTTTTGCTGTTTTTAATTTTTAATTACTGCTTAAACCCAGTGCCGACCGGAATTAACCGGCCGATGATGACATTTTCTTTAAGGCCTTCTAAGTAGTCTATCTTACCGGTGAGGGCGGTGTTAATCAGCACGCGGGCGGTTTCCTGAAAGGAAGCGGCCGAGAGGAAGCTTTGGGTGGAGAGGGCCACCTTGGAAATACCAAGCAACAGCTCGCGGGCCGTGGCCGGCTTGCCGCCGCCTTTGCGCGCCAGGCGGTTGGAAAACTCCATCTGGGATTTTTCCACCACTTCACCGGGCAACAAATCGGTATCGCCCGCGTCCTCTATATACACCCGGCTAAACATCTGGCGGATCATCAGCTCCATGTGCTTGTCGTTTACTTTCTGGCCCTGGGAGGAATAAATGTTCTGAATTCCTTCCAGCACATAGCGCTGAACCGCCGGGCGTCCCTTTAACTCAAACAATTCCTGCAGGTTAACGCTACCATCGGTCAGCTGGTCGCCTTTTTGCACGTCTTCCCCGCCTTTAATATAAAGTTTATAGCCGGTGGGGATGATATATTCGCGCACACGCGGACCCTGATAAGTAAGGGCAATGGTATTCTTGGTAATTTTTACCTCGCCCTGATATTTGGCTTTGATTTCTTCACCGGAACTGCCGCGCACCAAAATTACCTCGTCTTTATTGACCGTGGCGCCGTCTTTAACCTGCAATTCATCCTCGGCCTTAAATTTAATTTTCATTTCATCCATGCCTTCAAAATGCACGCGCAATATTTTTTGTCCGCGGCGGCCTTCAAAAATCTTTTTGCCGGTGGGTGAAGTGATAATTTTCCCGTCGGCATCTTCCACTTCTATTCGACCGGCCACCTCGGAGAGCACCGCCTGGTGCTTGGGCGCGCGTACTTCAAATAATTCTTCCACCCGCGGCAAACCTTGGGTAATATCGGAGCCGGCCACACCGCCCGTATGGAAGGTGCGCAAAGTAAGCTGGGTGCCGGGCTCGCCGATGGACTGGGCGGCGATCACACCGACGGCCGCGCCCATGGCCGCAATTTTATTATTGGACAAATCAAAACCATAACATTTTTGGCAGACGCCCTTGGGTAATTTGCATTGCAAGACACTGCGGACATGCACCGTTTCCACTTTGGCCTTATCAATCGCCCGGGCCGCGTTGTCATCAATTACTTCACCGGCCTTAACTATAGTCTTGTGGCCATCTTTAATATCAGCCAAAGCAAACCGACCCCAAATACGATCGGCTAATTTTTCACCCATTTCTTTGGATTGATTGGTGGTGAAGACTTCACCGGTGGTATCGCCGCAGTCCTCATCCAAAATTACCATATCCTGCGCCACATCCACCAAACGGCGGGTCAAATAACCGGCATTAGAAGTGCGCAAAGCCGTGTCGGAAAGGCCTTTGCGGGTGCCGTGGGAAGAAATAAAGAATTCCAAAGTATCAAACCCTTCTTTAAAGTTGCCTTTGACCGGCAACTCAATAATGTCGCCCGAAGGGGAGGCGACCAAACCTTTCATGCCGATCACCTGGCCCAACTGGCCCCAGGTACCGCGGGCGCCGGAATCAATCATGGCAAACAC
>JBBUBK010000020.1:0-8105 GCA_038058265.1 Patescibacteria group bacterium | reverse complement strand
CCTTGCTCGGCGGTAAATTTATCCAAGTTGGAAAAACGCACTTTAACTTTTTCATGGAGCGCCACCACCCGGCTCTTGTAGGCCAGAATCGCCTCTTTTTCCGAAGAGAAAATTTTGGGTTCGGTGGTTGGTTCCTTGTCATCGTCTTTGGTTAAATAAAAACAACCCAAAACGATATCTTGCTTTGGCGTAATTACCGGTTGGCCGGTGGCGGGCTTAAGCAAATTCTTTTCAGCCGCCATCAAATTGTCCGCTTCCCAGCGGGCCTCCGCGGTTAAGGGCAAATGCACGGCCATTTGGTCGCCGTCAAAGTCGGCGTTAAAAGCGGTACAAACCAGGGGATGAAGTTGAATGGCGTTGCCTTCTATCAGACGCGGGTGAAAGGCCTGAATACCCAAGCGATGCAAGGTGGGCGCGCGGTTTAAAAGCACGCGGGTATTTTTGGTAAGTTCTTCCAAAATATCCCAGACCTCGTCGCGCTCGGATTCTATAAACCGGCCGGCGCTGCGCACGTTATGCGCCAATTCTTGCTTAATCACCTGGCTCATAATAAACGGCTTGAACAATTCCAAAGCCATGCGTTTGGGCAAACCGCACTCATCAATATTTAAATGAGGACCCACCACGATCACCGAACGGCCGGAGTAATCCACGCGCTTGCCGAGGAGATTTTGGCGGAAACGGCCCTGTTTGCCTTTTAAGATATCGGCCAGAGAACGCAACTGGCGCTTTTGGCCGGTGGAGGCGGTGACGGTTTTGGCGTGGCGGGCGTTGTTATCAACCAGCGCGTCCACGGCTTCCTGCAACATGCGTTTTTCGTTGCGGCAAATTACTTCCGGGGCGTTTAATTCCACCAAACGGCTTAAACGGTTGTTGCGGTTAATCACCCGACGATATAAATCATTAAGATCGGAAGTGGCAAAACGGCCGCCATCCAAGGCCACCATCGGCCGCAAGTCCGGCGGAATCACCGGCACGCATTTTAAGATCATCCACTCCGGACGGGTGTTATTCATTTGTAAACTGCGCAGAAGTTTTTTGCGGCGAATGATCCGTTCCAATTTGGCGCCCTTGGCGCTCTGTTGCTGCTCGGTTAAATTTTTAATGGTTTCTTCCAAATTTACCCGTTCCAAAAGATGACGCACGGCGGCGGCGCCGATGGAAGACTCAAACAAGTGGCCGTAACGGAGCGATAATTCCTGGTACTTATTCTCGGAAATAATTTTCATGACCTGCAGCTCTTTTAAATCTTTGTCGGCAGCCTGAAAATCAGCTTCCAGCGCTTTTTGTTTGCGCTCGGCCTCCAATTGAATTTGTTCTAAAACTTCTCGGCCGGCTTTTTTATTATTGGCTTCTTCCAGACCGGCAGCCAATTCTTTTTCAATTTGTCTGCGCTTGCTTTTATATTCTTGGCGCAAAAGTTCCGAAGTTTGTTTTTTACCCTCTTCATCAACATGGGTGATAATAAACGAGGCAAAATAAATAACTTTTTCCAAAGCCTGCACGGCCAAATCTAAAATTAAACCTACTTTGGAAGGCACCGAGCGCAGAAACCAAATGTGAGCCACGGGCGCGGCGAGTTCAATGTGCCCCATGCGTTCGCGGCGCACGAGAGAGGTGGTAACTTCCACGCCGCACTTATCGCAAACAATGCCTTTGTAGCGAATTTTTTTGTATTTGCCGCAATAACATTCCCAGTCCTTGGTGGGACCAAAAATTTCTTCGGCAAAGAGACCGCCTTTTTCCGGCTTTTGGGTGCGGTAGTTAATGGTTTCCGGCTTGCGGACCTCGCCAAAAGACCAGGCGCGTATAACTTCCGGTGAAGCCAATCGCAGGCGAATGGCGTCAAAATCCGCGGAATGAAGGTTATCACGATTCATAAAATTGGTGATAATTATTTATGGAAAAAAATTATTTCCGATTATTTTTTAGAGCGGGCGATTCATCGCCGGCCTGCTCGGCCTGCGCCTTCGCTTTTTCGGCGGCGACTTCTCCGGCCAGCCGATACGTCCCGGATTCCGAGCGCTTCAAGAGCTCCACGTCTAAACACAGACCTTTGAGTTCGCGCACCAAAACATTAAATGATTCGGGGATATTGGCGTGCTTCACCTCTTCGCCCTTAATAATCGCTTCGTACGCTTTGGAACGGCCGGGCACATCATCGGATTTAATAGTTAAAATTTCTTGCAGCATGTGAGCGGCGCCGTAAGCTTCCAGGGCCCACACTTCCATCTCGCCAAATCTCTGGCCTCCGAATTGCGCCTTGCCGCCCAGCGGCTGTTGGGTAATAAGAGAATAAGGACCGATGGAGCGTTGGTGAATTTTATCCTCCACCATGTGGTTGAGTTTAAGCATGTAGTTATAGCCCACGGTAACTTTATGATCAAAAGGTTCGCCGGTGCGGCCGTCATAAAGCTGGGCCTGGCCATCAACCGGCAGCCCGGCTTTGGCCAGTTCAGACCTGATTTTATCTTCGGATAAACCGTTCAAAACCGGCGTGGCCACTTTATACCCCAAAGCGTTAGCCGCGAGGCCGAGGTGGGTTTCTAAAAGCTGGCCCAGGTTCATGCGCGAGATAACGCCGAGCGGGGAAAGAACAATATCAATGGAGGTGCCGTCTTCTAAAAACGGCATATCTTCCGCCGGCACCACGCGGGAAATTACACCCTTGTTGCCATGACGTCCGGCCATTTTATCACCAACCTGAATTTTACGCATATCGGCCACGGTGACCTGGACTTGTTTAATCACGCCTGGTTGCAATTTGTCGCCGGCTTCATCGGAGAAAATCTTAACCCCAATGACTTTGCCGTGTTCGCCGTGTTCCAAATAAAGCGAGGAGTCGCGGACATCTCGAGCTTTTTCGCCAAAGATGGCGCGGAGCAATCTCTCTTCGGCCGAAAGTTCGGTTTCACCCTTAGGCGTAATTTTGCCCACCAAAATATCGCCGGATTTAACCTCGGCGCCGACACGGACAATACCTTCACTATCCAAATTTTTTAATTTTTCCTCGCTGACGTTGGGAATATCGGAAGTCACCACTTCTGGACCGAGTTTGGTTTCCCGGATATCCACAATATAATCCTCAATGTTGATGGAAGTATAACGATCTTTTTGCACCACCCGCTCGGAAACAACAATGGCGTCTTCAAAGTTAAAACCGTCCCAAATCATATAAGCCACCAACATATTCTGGCCCAGCGCCAATTCACCATCCCGGATAGACGGCCCGTCGGTTAAAGCTGCCCCGCGTTTAACCGCTTCACCAACTTCCACTATGGGGTGTTGATTAATGCAGGTGGAGGCGTTAGAACGGATAAATTTATTTAATTGATAAGAAAACTTGTCGCCTTTTTTGGAAGTTAAAACAATGTGACTGCCGTCAACTTCGGAAATTTCACCGTCGGCTTCGGCAATAATCATGTGGCCGGAATAATGCGCGGCGGCTTTTTCCACGCCCGTGCCCACCAAGGGCGGCTCGGGCCTAATGCACGGCACCGACTGGCGCTGCATGTTGGTGCCCATGAGGGCGCGGGTGGCGTCGTCATGCTCCAAAAACGGAATGCAGGCCGTGGCAATGCTTACCACCTGACTGGAGGAAACATCCAAATAATCTATATCTTTAGAAGCGCAAACTCCGGCTTTGCCCAAAACGCGGGCCGGCACCATCTCTTTGGTAAAATAACCTTTGCCGTCTACCGGCGTGGTGGCTTCAGCCGTATTAACTTTTTCTTCGCGGAAAGAATTTAAATAAACAATCTCGTTGGTCACGCGGGGCTTTACCGTAATTTTTTCCAGTTTGGCTTTGGCTAATTTTAAAGCCACGTCTTTGGTGATAACAGCGCCATCCTCAAAACCGGCCGCTTCACCGCGCAAAATTTCGCCTTCGGTAAAACGCGGGTCGTTATCCACTTCACGCAAAACTTTGCGATACGGCGTTTCAATAAAACCAAACTCATTAACGCGGGCGTAAGAAGCAAGGTGGTTCACGAGGCCGATGTTGGGGCCTTCCGGAGTGGAAATAGGACAGATGCGGCCGTAATGAGTGGTGTGCACGTCGCGGACTTCAAAGCCGGCGCGATCGCGGGACAAACCGCCGGGGCCGAGCGCGCTGATGCGGCGTTTGTGTTCCAGCTCCGAGAGCGGGTTGGTTTGATCCATGAACTGGGAGAGTTGGGAACTCATGAAAAACTCGCGGATGGCGCTAATCACCGGCCGGGCGTTAACCAATTTGCTCGGCGTGAGCTGATCCAATTCATAAGTGCTCATGCGGTCTTTAATGATGCGCTCCATGCGGGCGAGGCCGATGCGAAAACGATTCTGCACCAGTTCGCCGACCGCGCGGATGCGGCGATTGCCCAGGTGGTCAATATCATCAGGCTCTTCCTGGGTGACGTTTAGCCGCACGACTTCTTTTAAAACTAAAAGCAATTTTTCCAATGAAAGCACGCGGTTTTCTTTGGCGTTGTAGTCTTCAGGTTTGTAACCTAAATCAAATTTAGTATCAAATTTATAAACGCCCACCGGACCCAAATCGTAGCGGTCAAAATTAAAAAACATGGCGTGAATCAGACTCTTGGCATTGTCGGCGGTGGCCAAATCACCCGGGCGGATTTTTTTGTAAACTTCAATCAAACCTTCATCCATGCTTTTGGCTAAATCTTTTTTAAGCGTCGCTTCCACAAAATCAATCTGCGGGTGCTTGTTAACGTCAACAAAAGATTTCTTTAATTGTTCTTCGTCTTCATAGCCAAAAGCGCGGAGCAGCGAGGTGGCCGCTATCTTGCGCTTGCGATCCACTTTAATCCACATCACGTTGCTCTGATCGGTTTCTATTTCCACCCAGGCTCCGCGGTTGGGAATAATTTTGGCGCCATAATAACGGCGGCCACGCACATTTTCGGCGGTAAAAAAGACGCCGGCGCTGCGGATAAGCTGGCTGACTACCACGCGCTCAATGCCGTTCACCACAAAAGTTCCGCGGTTAGTCATGACCGGCACATCGCCTAAATAAATTTCCTGAGATTTGGAGGCGCCGGTGGCTTTGTTGGACAGGCGCGCGGTGACGCGCAGCGGAGCCTCAAAAGTAATGTTGCGGCTGCGGCAGGTCATTTCGTCAAACTTGGGCTCGTCCAAATAATAATCTTCCATGTATAATTCCAAATTGCGTCCGGTAAAATCGGTAATGGGAGAAACTTCTTCAAACAATTCTTTAACACCGTGCTTTAAAAACCAATCGTAAGAATTTTTCTGGATCTCAATTAAATCCGGGAGCGGGGCCGTATCCCGCAAATCGGTAAAAAATTTACGCTCTTTTTCTTTTAACGGTTGACGCTTAAAAGTGGGCATAGATTTAAATAAAAAATATTGAAAATAATTCTTATTTGTAAACAAAAAACCTCGCCCCGAAGGGGTGGTTTTAACTATTTTTGCTTAAAGTTTAGCTAAAAAACGCAAGGTGGACATGGTTTTTTAATTTACCTTGCATGCAGCGCCGGACATTTGACTAAAGTCAAATTCGCCGAGCCGCACATTTTTGGCCGAGTTGAGCCAAAATTTAGTATTTACCAAATCGAAGATTTTTCAAGTAGCTTAATCCTACCCGAAAAACCCTTTTTTGTCAAATGGAACGAGTGGATAACTATCTGTCAAGAAAAAACCGCATTTAGGCTATACTTAGCCAAAAAATGATTTAAATTAAAAAATAATCAACAACTTATCCACAGGTTCATATTTATGCTTATTTGTGTTTAAAATTCGTGGCCACTTGACAACCACCCGCCTTGCCCATTAAAATTACTCCAGTATTTTTCTCTACCAAGCTGCGGTGGAGCTGATGTTTCAACCGGATAGAATCCTTAAAAAACACTCTCTCTCCTCCCAAAACACTTCTGTGTTTCGGGAAGAAGTTTTCTAAGTTCTACTCGTAAGCTAAAACCTGCAGCTCCTTTCGCAGCTTAGTGGAGAAAAACCTTTTATTCAACTTGACTTAATCGTCTCAAAATGATACGATACTCATATTAATATGATACGATAAAATATGCTTAACAACCGACAAAAAATCATTCTGGAACAAATTGACCAAATAGGCGCGTTAACCGCCAAAAAAATTATTAAACATCTGCAAAACGCCTGGCCAAACCTTTCTAAACCAACTGTTTCGCGCGATTTAGCCGGTCTTTTAAAACAAGGCCGGATAGCTAAAACAGGCCAAGCCCGCAGTACTAAATACCTCTCTAAAAAATCACACGCCTTCTTAAATTTTGTTGACCCGGAAAAATATTTTCTCACCGCGCCGGACCAGCGCGTCATCAAAAACAATTTTAATTGGGCTATTTTTTCGCAATTAAAAAATCTCTTCACCGCCGCGGAAATTTTAGAGCTAAAAAAATTAAACAACGCTTATCAGCTGCGTTTAACAAATTTCCCTCCGTCCGCGTTAAAGAAAGAAATAGAAAGGCTAACCATTGAACTAAGCTGGAAATCATCTCAACTGGAAGGCAACACTTACACTTTGCTGGATACCGAGCTGCTGCTCACCAAAAAAATTAAAGCGCCGGGACACAGCGCGCAAGAAACAGAGATGATTTTGAATCATAAAAATGCTTTGGATTATATTTTCTCCAATAAACAAAAATTCAAAAATCTAAAACCGGACGCGATCCGAAGGGTGCACTCTCTGCTCATAAAAAATCTGGGAATCCCCGACAATTGGCGCGCTATTTTAGTGGGTGTCACCGGCACGGCCTATAAACCTTTGGACAATCAATGGCAAATAAAAGAAGCTGTGGAAAAAACCTGCGCGGCCATTAACGCCGAACCAGAACCAATAGCTCAAGCATTTTTGGCCGGAGCTTTAATTGCGTATATCCAACCCTTTATTGACGGCAACAAACGCACCGGACGGCTCATCGCCGACGCCGTTTTGCTCGCTCATAACTGGTGCCCACTCTCTTATCGTAGTATTGATGAAGCGGCCTATAAAAAAGCGATTCTTTTAATTTACGAACAAAATAATTTCCGACTGTTCAAACAATTATTCGTGGAGCAATATAAATTCGCGACTAAAAATTATTTCGGCAGATAAAAAAGACCCCCGCCAGAACCCAGTCCTGGCCTTCCGACGCCATCTTGGTTGCCATCACACACCTCCTTGGCATACCCCGCTAAAAGCAGGGCTTACCATAATTGGCCGAGAGATATTCCCAGCCTTCTTTTGAATGCCTATGCCCATTATTTATATCTATAAAACGTGGGGATATTTTTAAAACTGTTCATTTTTGCGTAGGTTGATGGTAAACTTGCATAGATTGTGAAACTGTGGTATAATAATTGCGTAGGTTGATGGTAAACTTGCATAGCTTAAAAATATGAATTTTAATTATCTAACAATAAACGAGGCAGCCAAGCTTTTAAATGTATCAATTGATACCTTGCGTCGTTGGGATAAAAATGAAAAATTAAAGGCCGTACGACAACAAAAAAACGGTTATCGTTATTATCCTAAAGAAATAATTGAATTATACCTTAAGGATATTTTTGCCATGGCCAAAAAATGGGCGACCGGTTCGCCAGTTTTGCCGGAATCGGAATATTACTGTCCCGATTCGCTTGTGTTTAAAACCCGTTTGGGCAGATTGGAAAAAGATTTGTCAAAAATAGACAAAATCAAAAATATATTTCCTTTAATCTCCGCCATAGCTGGTGAAATTGGTAATAACTCTTATGATCACAATTTAGGCAACTGGCCGGATATAAGAGGAATTTTTTTTGCTTATGATATTAATAAAAAACAAATTGTTTTGGCGGACCGCGGTCAAGGCCTTTTAAAAACTTTAAAAAAAGTAAGGCCGGGACTAAGTAATGATAAAGAAGCTTTAGTAGTTGCTTTTACCGAGATTATCTCCAGCCGGATGCCGGAGGCCAGAGGCAATGGATTAAAATTTGTAAGGCAAGTCGTATCGGACAACCCATTTAATCTTGAGTTTTATACGGGCAGCGCTAAATTATTTTTAGAACAAGGATCCAGAGATTTAAATATCAAAAATAGCGATATTAAATATCCTGGATGCGTCTCTTTGATTAAATTTTAATCAAATAATATG
>JBBUBK010000019.1:0-2745 GCA_038058265.1 Patescibacteria group bacterium | reverse complement strand
ATCACGAATTGTAGAGACGGGGCATGCCCCGTCTCTACTTGTTCTTTATTATAAAATAAGATATAATTTTAATATAATTATTAACTTTTTTTATGATCAATCTCGCGATAAATGGCTTTGGGCGCATTGGCCGGCAGGCCTTTAAAGTGGCCATAAATAAAAAGGATATTAAAATCGTGGCCATCAACGACCTCACCGATACCAAAACTTTGGCCCATCTTTTAAAACATGACACGGCTTATGGGCAGTATGATAAAAAAGTGGAATTTGACGAGAAAAATTTAATTGTGGACGGCAAAAAAGTTCCGGTTTATGCCGAAAAAGATCCGGCTGTTTTGCCTTGGGGTAAACTCAAAGTGGATGTGGTGTTGGAATGCACCGGCCGTTTTACCAAAAAAGAAGATGCTTCGCTTCATCTTAAAGCCGGGGCCAAAAAAGTTATTGTCAGCGCGCCGGGCAAGCCCTCCTCTTCGGCGGGCAAGGGCGGCGGGGTACCCACTTATGTGCGGGGGGTAAATTGCGGCAAAGTCGGGCAAGAAAAAGAAGCTGTGATTAATAACGCCTCCTGCACCACCAACTGCATCGCGCCGGTGATGGCCGTGCTTAACGAAACTTTTGGCATTGCCAAGGCGTTTATGAGCACAGTCCATGGCTACACTTCCGACCAAAATCTTCAAGACGGACCGCACAAGGATTTGCGCCGGGCCAGAGCCGCGGCGGAAAATATCATCCCCACCACCACGGGCGCGGCCAAGGCCGTAGGCGAGGTTATTCCGGAACTCAAAGGCATTTTTGACGGGGTGGCTTTTCGCGTGCCGGTGCCCACCTGTTCTCTCTCGGACATTACCGTGGTTTTGAAAAAAGATACGACCAAAGAAGAAGTGAATAAAGCCCTCTCTGCGGCCGCTAAAACTTCCCGCTTTGCCGGAATTTTGATGTGCACCGATGAACCGCTGGTTTCCGCCGACTATGTGGGCAATACTTATTCCTCTATTGTGGATTTACCCCTCACTAATGTCACCGGCGGAAATTTGGTTAAGGTTGTGGCCTGGTATGACAACGAAGTGGGCTACGCGCACCGGTTGGTAGAAATGGCGGAATTGTTTGCTTAATGTCCCTTTTATAAAGAGGGGAGCGTAATCGCCTTTCCCCCTTTCTAAGGGGGAACGCAAAGGGGTTTGCCGTCCTTTATGAAAGTCAATAACCTTTATATCACTAAACAAAAACGCGGCGAATTGAGAAATAATGTATTAATGCCGGAGAAAATTCTCTGGAGATGGATAAAAAAGGAGCAATTAGGTTATAAATTTCGCCGTCAACACGGCATAAGTAAATATGTAGTTGATTTTTACTGCGTGCCATTACGTCTGGTAGTGGAGATAGACGGACAAGTACACGATGAAATCATGGAACAAGACAGGAGGCGCGAGGAATATTTAAAAAGCCTAGGTTTGGCGATTAAAAGATATACGGCTCGGGAAATTAATAATAATTTAGAGTGGGTATTGGCCGATTTGAAAGATTGTTGCGATAAAATTTTTCAGCAGAGGACGGCAAACCCCCTGTAGCCCCCCTTGGTAAGGGGGGCGGGCGAGATGGATTGTTAACTAATATGAATATTATTTCAGAAAAAATTTGGAAAATATTATTAAGTAGAAAATTTTGGCTAATTTTTCAGGTGTCTATATTTTTTTTACTATTTATAATGTATACTATTCACCTTAGTCGTTTCAATAGTCCTCTCAATGTTAGTACGGACGCAGAAATTCCAAATATTACCCTGGCAATAGTGTATATTTTATTAGGCGTTATAGTAGGATTCCCTTGGGGCATTTCAACTTTTTTTGACGTTTCATCTTCTCCAGGATTGGTTTATTTCTTTTTTGGTAGCATTGTTTACTACCTCATTTTCATATGGTTTGTATCAAATATTAAGGATAAAAATATATATAGAATTATGGCCATTATTTTATTGGTTTTTATGTTATGGAGTTTTTTTGGTGGTGGTGTTCTGATTGGATTCGGCTTGCCTTTATAGAATAAATTTAGTTGAAAATAAATGAAATTACGATATCACGGTGATAAACTGTTGAGGAAGTGGTCAGTTATGTCTATTTGCGAACAGTTAGGAAATGTGGGAAGCGAGGTCGGGAGAGCAACTAAGTGGTTAGAAAAAGGTAAGAAAGATTTGATGAAAAATTGTTTGGACAGAGCGTTTGAGTTGCTGGATTTAACAATTACCGACCAGCGTTGGCAAAATCATCGGCAAAAAGAATTAAAGACGGCGCGTGAGGTGCTGGCCGACGCGTTTTATGGCCAGGGTGAATATAAAACCACACCAGAAGAGATAGAAAAATATTTTTATCAGTACGCTTTAGCGGCAAGACATAATAAATAACTTATGAGAATTTTTAACACCGAAACCGTGGACAAAATAGGGCAGGAGGTAGAGTTAAAAGGCTGGGTTAACGCCCGGCGGGATATGGGTAAGATTACTTTTTTGGATTTGCGCGACCGTTCAGGCCTGCTTCAGGTGGTGGGCGTGCCCAGCGAATTAGATGAAAAATCTTTGGAAGAAATAAAACGCGCGCGGTTGGAATATTTGGTGGAGATGACCGGCATAGTGCAGGCGCGCGGGGCCAAACAACAAAACGCGGAATTGCCTACCGGCAAAGTGGAAGTGCTGGCCAAAAGTTTTAAAGTTATCAGTGAATCCGCGGCTATGCCGTTTGAAGTGGACGGCGA
>JBBUBK010000018.1:0-1692 GCA_038058265.1 Patescibacteria group bacterium | reverse complement strand
GGGCTATAGGGTGATATTATTCTATCAAAAAATATGGAGGAGAGCAATGTTTTTATCCATTTTGTGAAATAAAAAAGAAAAGCCCCGCAATCCCGAGAACTCGGGACGCGGGGCCGGGTTGCAGAACAAAATGAACGTGTCAGAGCTGGGCTGATGGGGTGTGTTCCACGTGGATGGTGGCCCCATTCCTATAACAGGGTTGCATTTTGTTGATAGGTGAGCACTGCTCTCCCCACCAGACCTCCACTTGTATCCACATTTCGTTGTCCAGCCTCACGCCGTGTTTTTGATCCTCGCTTGGTCCCAAACAGGCGCTGTCCAGAGGCTCACCGTTAATATCACCCTCATCCTTCATCTTCCGGAGCTTAACCAGCGTTGAGCCAGTCGTGCTTAGGCTGTGGTAGACGATGTGCGTTTCTTTGCCCTCCTCGTACATGAAGGTAAACTCCATATCGCAGATAGGCTCGGATGTTTCCCCATCACCGTTGGGGAGTGGTGTGGTGTCAACCGCCTGGGCGCAACCGCTTATCAAGACGGCCAACGCCACCAGCATCGCCACCGCGAAATCAATGAACAACAGCTTCTTCATCTCCTTATCCTCCTTCTGGCGTCAGTCAACGCCTACCTGGTTCTCTTGATATCAAAGACTTTTCTCCAAACCGATTCCGTGCCACCACCGACATAACGGAGTTTTTGTTCCTCCACAAAAAGCGAGGTGACGGAGTAGTGGCGCATCCGGGCCACAATGTCCAAAAGTTCGTGTAGCTGCTCGGTATCGCCCAGATAGACAAAAGGCGAATCAAATTTGGCCTGCTGGAAAATACGCCTGATTGTTTCCGCCTCGGCCCAAAAACTATTCTCTTGCGCTACTCGGCAAAATACCCCGGCCATCACTTTCTTGGTTTCGCCAAAAACATGAAAGGACCGCGCTTGCTGGCCGATGTCCGGCGCGCTGTTTTGCCTCAAGATCAAACAGGTTTTAAGCGGCGGTGATTCTCGGCGCAAAAAGTCTTCCTGACGCGCATAGGCGAGTAGCCGGAGAAAACGGACAAAGGCGTTTTCGTTGCCACAGGAAATTAAAAGTCCGGTTTCCGCCGGTTCGCGGAATACGGCTTTGGCATAGGCCGGTTCAATGGCGTAGCTTCTTCGGACACCCTGTTCGTCCCTGGAGATCCTGCCTTCAAAGACAACCTCACCGGCCGGGTTCTGCAAGAAAAAAACTTCCGGCGCGTTATTGGCCATGGTCTTACCCTCCTCGGTGAATTGTTTGTAATGAGCCGGACAAGAAAAATTCCTGTCCACCTATAAATAATCGGGCAAAACGGTTTAAAAGTCAACTACGAATCTATTAATAATCCTAATCTACTAATATACTAAACTGGTCAAAAAACGCTTATTTTAGCCCCGCCAGAGGCGGGCAGGTAAAATAATTTTTTTGGCTAATTTTAGCCAAATTAAACCCTTGACAAAACCCCTAAAATGTGCTATACTATTCAGTTATTTGATACAATAACACAATAGTACCTTAACAAACATTCCGCCAGCTGGCGGATCCTAGCTTTCTTTGAACCACGAATTTTTTGCACGAATTTTCACTAATAACGATTTGTGAATATTTGTGCCGTGATTAGTGGTCTAAAGAAGGCTGGGAATTTACCCTCCTTCGTGCTGACCTGTTTGGTGTATCAGCGA
>JBBUBK010000017.1:2944-23092 GCA_038058265.1 Patescibacteria group bacterium | reverse complement strand
CATTTGCCCCCGCTTTTTCCGGAAGAAGTTAAAGGCAAAATGAAGCATGCCTTGGAGCATTTGGAACAAGATCAGACCATTTCTTTGGACCAATTGGAAGAAACCATGATTAGTTTTGGATATGTTGCGTGGCCTTGGAATCAGGCCTACAAAGAATTTTTGGCCGTGGCCGAGGGCCAGGTGGGCGAACATTTTTTACTACCCAAACTTTCCAATGGTTTGCAGCAAAAATACGGCGATTTTAAGGCCTACGGCGGCACTCTACGCGACCTGCATTCCGGCCGGCCGGCCATATTTTTTACCCTGGAAGAACGCAATGAACTTTGCGTGGCGCTGGTGGAGATGCAGTTGGAACTGCATGGCTATGTGAACCGGGAAGTAACGGGCATGGGGCGGGAGAAGTATCTGCGCCGGGTGGGGGAATTTAAAAAATTAATTGCCTCTATTAAAGGCGAGCTTGATGATTTGCGGGAAATTGCGAGCAGAGAAGAAGACCATCCTTCGCTCGCCGGCGAGATTAGAGAGCGAGTTAGAGGATTTGAACAGGGCTTGTGTTTGCTGGGACCGGAATTGCAGTATGAAGCAGTCTGCCAAAGCAAGGATTTTTTTGCCGAACGCAAAAATCATTTAAACAGAATGAGAGGCATACACTTACCAAAAATATTGTCTTTTTAGTTTATGTTATTTTTTGAGGTTCGACTTTAGGGAAGGCTTTAATCATTTTCTGCAGGCCTTCTTTGTCCAAAAGTCCCACCTGCGCGCCGAAATGGCCAATGATTCCACAGCTGTTGGCAATGCCCCAGCGCAGAGCTTCATGTAAATCATGGTCATATTGTTTGGCGGCCATATAACCGCTGGCAAAAGCGTCGCCGGCGCCGGTTTTGGAAATAACTTTTACCGGATAGGCCTCCATTTGCCACACCTCTTCTTCATTACCACACCAAGCGCCCCGAGCGGCATCGGTAATAGCCACTTCTTTTACGCCCAGAGTTAAAATTTTATGAATTATGGCCGGCACGCCTTTGGCTTTGGCCAAAGTAAAACCGGCGATTTTTTCCGCCTCTTCCAGATTAACGATCAGTAAATCGGTTTTGGGTAAAATTTCTTTAATTTTTTCCAAAGCGGATTTTAATTGAAATGAACCAGGATTCACGGCCAATCTTACCGTGGGGTGTTGAGCTAAAAATTTTAATAATTCATCCTGCAGGGGTTCAAAGCCTTCGCTTAAACTGGTGTAATAAATCCAGCTTACCGCCGGCATTTTTTTGGGCCAAGGGTAATTTCTTTTTTGATGAAGTGATAAAATAGTTCTTTCGCCTTTAAAATTTAAAACCACGGAATAGCGCGTCGCCGTCTCTTTATCGTAAGAGACGAGCGAGGTGTCAATTTTATTTTTAACGAGTTCGGCCTCCACAATTTTGCCGTTAGTGTCTTGGCCCAAGGAGGTTAAAATCGCGGAGGTGAGGCCGAGTTTGGCCGCGCCGGCCGCCACATTGGCCGCGTTGCCGCCCAAGGACTGAAAACTGCCGGTAATGGGCACCTTGCCGGCGTAATCCAAACAAAGTTTGCAACCCTGGTCGGCAAAACCGCATTCTACTGTGGCGTCATCAATTTGGACATGGGTGTCCAGCAGAGCATCGCCGATAGTAATAACACTAAACATAGATTAGAGGTTAATTTTTTGGACTTTGCTCATGCGGGCAGTTGCCGCTGGGGCACCTAAAATCTTCCAGTAGTTCGGCGGTATGTTTGTGCCGGCCGGTTATAATTTCTATAAATTCAATCAGACTCGCCAGCAAAAAGCCGCCCATGGCCACGCTAAAAATTTTATTGCCGATCCACAGCGCGTAAATCAAAAGGCAAGCGGCGCCTACCACAAACACGGCGTCTTGTTTGCGTTCGGCTTCCAAGAAAATGCCGTAGGTAATTAAAATAGCGCCCAGCCCGGCCACGACATTTAATACAATGTCCAAAGTGGTCCAGGGCAGGGTGGGAAAAAGAGAGGCGAGAGGAGGCATATGTTTAAATTAAATTATTTATTCTTTCCATCTATTTAAATATTCAATGGCGGCGAGGGTGGCGGTAATGCCCTGGCCTACGGCAATGCCGATTTGTTTAAAGGCCACATTGGTCACATCACCGGCGGCGTAAACACCCGGCAGATTAGTGCGGCATTTTTCGTCCACCACAATTTGTCCCATCTTATCTTTGGCCACTTTGTCCGCAAATTGCGAGTTGGGCGTCGTCCCGATATGCGCCATCACTCCATCCACCTTAAGTTGTTTGGCTTTACCCTTGGCGTCGGTATATTTAAGACCCTCCACGCGGCCGTTGCCCAGAATTTCCGTGGTTTTGGCCTCATAAATTATTTCCACTTGGGGCATTTGTTTTACTTTGTCAATTAAAATATTTTCGCCCTTGGGAAAGCCCCAGTTATTTTCTTTATCGTTCGGAAATTTGCTTAAGAGATAAACTTTTTTTGCGATGCTATTCATCATCATGGCTGATTCCAGGGCGCTATTGCCCGAACCCACGGTGACAGTAGTTTTGTCTTTAAAAAGCGGACCATCGCAGACCGTGCAATAGGTGACGCCTTTATGAAAGTATTTGTTCTCGCCGGGCACGCCCAGGCGCCGGGGGTGAATGCCGGTGGCGATAATTACGGTTTTGGTTTCGTAGGTTTTAAGGTCGCCGTTGTAATTTTTGGCCTCCACCGCGTAATGCTTTTTTTTGGGAGTTATTTTTTGCGCGGTAAAACCGTCGTCAATGGCTACATTGTAGGATTTTACATGCTCCATGAATTTTTGGGCTAAATCAAAACCCTGCACGGATTTTTCACCGAGCCAGTTGTTGATTTCGCCGGAAAGAGCCACTTCACCGCCCACGCCGTCCGTGACGATTTTAAAGTTTAGTTTTCGGCGCGCCGCGTAAATGGCCGCGCCGCAACCGGCCGCCGAACCGCCGATGATAATTAGATCGAGCATATTTAGATTAACTGGATTAATTCTTCGTAAGATTTTTTAAGATTTTTGGCCTGGGTCAGGGCGCTGCCAACATAAAAAATATCCACGCCCCATGACTTTACTCCCGCGATATTGTGCTTATTAATTCCGCCGTCCACGGCCACCAGCGGCCGATGATTGGAGTTCTTAGTTAGTTTATTAAATTCTTTTATTTTGTCCCCAACTTCCGGTAAAAATTTGGCGCCTTGCTCTCCCGGGTGCACCGTCATAAACAGCACTACATCCACCAGCTTATAATACGGCTCCAAAACTGTCAAAGGCGTTTCCGGGTTAACCGCCAGGCCGACTTGCGCGCATTTACCCCGCAAGGTGTTAATAATTTTTTGGGGGTTCGGCGCGGCCTCCAGGTGAAAAATAACACGGGTGATATTTTTTACTCCCATCCATTTTTCCATTTCCTGCAACGGATTTTTTACCATCAAATGCAGTTCAAAATTAAGTTTGGTTTTAAGCCCATTAATTTTTTCTACATCTGTGAAAGATGATCCGGCCACAAACTCTCCGTCCATCACGTCAATTTGCGCCAGTTTAGAAAACGGTTCCAATTTTTTTATTTGGCTCGCAAAATCTTCAAAACGAGGGGTTAAAATAGCGGGAATAATTTCTGGCTTCATAAGGATTTTTCCAGCGCCTCAATTTTTTTATTTCTTCTTATCAGCCTTTGGTCGCCGTCAAATTCGGTTTCCAGAAATTTTTTAACAATAGCCGCGGCGTGGTCTTCGGTTAAAACCCGCGAGGCGAGGCACAAGATATTGGCGTCGTTATGCTGCCGTCCGCTTTTAGCTCCTTCAATGCTGTAACCCACAATGGCGCGCGCGCCCTTAACTTTGTTGGCCGCGATGCACATACCATGGCCGGAGCCACAGATTAAAATTCCCTTAGCGTCCTCTTCCGCTACTACTTTTTGAGCCAAAGGAATGGCAAAATCCGGAAAATCATCGGTTTCCACGTAACTTTCGGGGCCTAAATCCTTATAATCCGTTTTAGACTGGTTGGCAAAATATTTTTCTAGGTATTTTTTGAGCTGAAAACCGGCGTGGTCTGAGGCAAGATAGAGCATAAAATTATTATTTAATACAAGGATATTATATCTTTTTTTCGTTTTTTTGGCAATTGCCGGCCATTTGACATCAGCCTGTTTTTTTATTATGATAAGGAGGCGTTTTAGCGCTTTTTTTATATGTATAATGCTAGCCAGGAAGAAAAAGAAATACTTAAATACTGGGATGAACACGGTTGTTTTGAAAAATCAATCTCCAGCCGTCCCGAGAAAAAGCCCTACCATTTTTATGACGGGCCGCCTTTTGCGACCGGCCTGCCTCATTATGGGCATATTGTGGCCTCGCTCATGAAGGATGTGGTGCCTCGTTTTTGGACGATGAATGGGTTTAGAGTGGAGCGTAAATGGGGTTGGGATTGCCACGGCCTGCCCATAGAAAATATTATTGAGCAGGAATTAAAATTAAACAGCAAAAAAGATATAGAAAATTACGGCGTGGATAAATTTAACGAGGCCTGCCGGGCCACGGTTTTAAAGTACGCCGGGGAATGGAAAAAAACCATAAAACGCCTGGGGCGTTGGGTGGATATGGAGCACGATTACAAAACCATGGATTTATCGTACATGGAATCGGTGTGGTGGGTGTTTAAACAGCTTTGGGATAAAAAATTGGTTTACAAAGGCCACAAAGCCATGCATATTTGCCCACGTTGCGTAACTCCGCTTTCCAATTTTGAAGTGACGCAGGGGTATAAAGAGGTGAAAGACATATCGGCAACGGTGAAATTTAAATTAAAAAACGATAAACAAACTTATATCCTCGCCTGGACGACTACACCCTGGACTTTGCCGGGGAATGTTTTGTTGGCGGTCGGTAAGGATATTAGATATTGGAAATTGGAAATTAATGGCGAAAAATATATTGTGGCGGCAGATAGGGCGGAGAAGGTTTTAGATGGTAAAGAATATAAAAAAGTAGGCGAGGTGAGTGGCAAAGATTTGGTGGGCTTGGAATATGAGCCGTTGTTTCCTTATTTTAAAGATACCTCCAACGCCTTTCGCGTGGTGGCCGGGGATTTTGTTACTACCCAAGAGGGCACGGGCGTGGTGCATATCGCGCCGGCCTTTGGCGACGATGACTATAAAGTGGGCCAAAAAGAAGGCATTCCCTTGGTTCAGCACGTAAGCATGGACGGCCGGTTTGTGGAAGAGGTATTGGATTTTGCCGGCCAGGAAGTAAAACCGCGCGAACAGCCCACGGCCACGGATGTGGAAATTATTAAATGGTTGGCTCATAACAATAAACTGTTCAGCAAAGAAAAATTAGAACACAGCTACCCGCATTGCTGGCGTTGCGATACCCCGCTTTTAAATTACGCCACCTCCAGCTGGTTTGTTAAGGTGATGGAAATGAAAGATGAACTTTTGGCCAATAATAATAAAATAAATTGGGTGCCGGAACATATTAAAGAAGGCCGTTTTGGCTTGTGGCTGGAAGGCGCGCGTGACTGGGCCGTTTCCCGCAACCGTTTTTGGGGCACACCTTTGCCGGTCTGGGAGAGTGAGGACGGCGAGGCCCTGTGCGTGGGCAGTGTGGCAGAATTGGTAGAGTTGAGTGGCGTTAAAATTACCGATTTGCACAAACATATTGTAGACAAGTTGGAAATTAAGAGGGGCGGCAAAGTTTATCGCCGTATTCCCGAGGTTTTGGACTGCTGGTTTGAATCCGGCAGTATGCCTTACGGCCAAATGCATTACCCTTTTGAGAATAAGAAAAAATTTGAAGCCGGTTTTCCGGCCGAGTTTATTGCCGAAGGCCAGGACCAGACCCGCGGCTGGTTTTATACCCTGCATGTTTTAGCCACGGCTCTCACTCACGGCAAAAATCCGGCCATTCCGGTTAAAAAAACCACCCCGGCTTTTAATAATGTAATTGTTAATGGCATCGTGTTGGCCGAGGATGGTAAAAAAATGAGTAAACGGCTAAAAAATTATCCGGAGCCGGATTTGCTTTTGGAAAAATACGGCGCCGATGCCGTGCGTTATTATTTGGTTACCTCGCCGGTGATGGAAGCGGAGAATTTGAATTTTTCCGAAGCCGGCGTAAGGGAAATGTATAACAAGGTAGTGAATACTTTATGGAATGTGGTGGAGTTTTATAAAATGTATGCCGGCGAAAATCACAAATCACAAATCACAAATCACAAATCCGACAATGTGTTGGATAAATGGATTTTAACCAAACTTAATTTACTGGTTAAAGAAGTTACGACCGGCATGTTGGAATATAAACTGGTTAAAGCCAGCCGGCCGATTTTGGATTTTATTACTGAACTATCCCAGTGGTACGTGCGCCGTAGCCGTGACCGTTTTAAATCCACCTCCGCTGAAGCTTCGGCGGACAAAGGGCAGGCAATAGCTACTCTGGGGCATGTTTTACTGACCTTGTCCAAAGTAATGGCGCCGTTTACGCCGTTTATGGCTGAAAAAATATATTTGGAATTAGGCGGGAGCGAGGAAAGCGTGCATTTGGAGAAATGGCCCGCCTTCGCCAAGGCTACTGCTGGCGAGGCCCGAGTTTTGGAAGAGATGGTGATGGCTAGAAAAGTGGTGGAGCTGGGTCTATCCGCGCGCGCCGAAGCTGGTCTTAAAGTTAAACAGCCGCTGGCTAGTTTAAATGTTTCCAGCAAACTACGGGAAGAGATTAAGAAAATTATTGCTGAAGAGTTAAATGTTAAAAAAGTCGGAGATAAAAAAACAAAAGACGAGACCGGTTGGCTGGTTAAAGAAGAGGGTGGGATCAAAGTGGCGCTGGACACCAGGATTACCGATGAACTCAAAAAAGAAGGGCTGGCTCGAGAGTTGGTGCGAGCGATTAATCAATTGCGCAAAGACCAGAATCTTACGGTTAAAGATGTTATAAAAGTGGAATACTGGACCGAAGATAAAATACTTCAGGAAGTATTTAAGGACTTTGGCGAAGAAATTAAAAAAAGCGTCTTGGCTAAAGAGTTATTAGAATCCGGCTCAGCCGAGACCAAGGTTGAAGTTGATGGGAAAGAAGTTAAGTTTAAATTGAGCGTGGTGTAAAACGATTGACAGTGGGCCGTTTTTAGGCTAAAGTTAGAGTATTATTCATTTTAATTTGTCTATGATAAATATTAAACAAATTTTTGATTTGGCCATCAAAATGGGCATGGCGGCCGACCCGCGCGGTCCGGCCAGACTTAAAAAATATTTGGCGCGGGCCAAAAAAGAATACGAAGAAACCAAACCGGCCGACAAGGCTTATTTTGATACCGAAAAATTAACCAATCCTTACGATGACACTAGGATTCATGCCGGCAATCCCAATACTCCGGTAAAAAGAGTTTTAACCGGCATTGATATCGGCGGGAGCGAAATACTCCTGGCGAGCCAGCTGGGCGAGCGCGGTAAAAAAATTGATTTGGTCATCGCTCATCATCCGGTGGGCGGAAGTTTGGCCTCGCTTCACGGCGTGATGGATTTGGTGGTGGATGTTTACGAGGATTTGGGCATGCCGGTGCATGTGGCCGAAAAATTAATGGAAGAGCGGATTAAGGAAGTGGGTCGTAGTGTGCATCCTATTAATCATTATCAATTAATTGATTTGGCCAAACTTTTGAACGTTAATTTAATGAACACCCACACTATTGCCGATAATTTGGTGAATAAATTTTTAACGGATTTTCTTAATAAGAAAAAACCGGAAACGGTGGGGGAGCTGATTAAGGCGCTTTTGGAGATTCCGGAATATCAGGAGGCCAAAAAGCGCGGCGCCGGCCCCAAACTTTTTGCCGGCAGTCCTAATCATCGGGTCGGCAAATTTTTAGTGGAGATGACCGGCGGCACCAGTCCTTCCCAAAAAGTTTATCAGGAGTTGTCGCGCGCCGGGGTCAGCACGGTTGTTGGGATGCATATGAAAGACGATTCACGGGATAAAGCCAGCGAATTCCACATGAACGTGGTTATTGCCGGGCATATTTCTTCGGACTCGCTGGGGATGAATTTATTTTTGGATGAATTGGAAAATAATGGCGTGGAAATAATTCCGTGCAGCGGTTTAATCAGAATAAAAAGAAACAAGAAAAAGTAATTTTTATGATTTCTTTTCTCAAAGGAAAAGTAATAGCCAACACCGGCGCGGAAATAGTGCTTTTAACTTCCGGCGGGGTGGGTTATAAAGTAACCATAAATTTGGCCAATGCCAAATTGTGGCCGGTTGGTGCCGAAGTTGAGATTGAGGCCTATTTGGCTGTGCGCGAAGATGCTTTGGATTTATATGGGTTCGCGAATGCCGAAGAACGGGGTTTGTTTAAACACTTTTTGTCCGTGAGCGGTATTGGCCCCAAAACCGCCTTGCATCTTTTGTCGCTGGGGTCGGCCGTGGAGATTAAGAGCGCCATTGGCCGGGGTGATTTGGATTATTTAACCCGGGTAAGCGGAATTGGCAAAAAAATTGCCGAAAGAATTGTAATGGAATTAAAATCCAAACTGGCTTCCGCCGAAATTGGTTTACCGGGCGATGGCGTGCTGGGTGATGTGGTGAGTGGATTAATGTCTTTGGGTTATACCGCCGCCGAAGCCAGGGAAGTGGTAAAAAATTTGGACGCGACCGGAAAATCCAGCGAACAACTGTTAAAAGAAGCTCTTCAACGAATTAAATAAGCTTGCCACCCCGCTTCGCGGTATTTTTTGGCTTCGGCTACCGGGTCGGCGGCTTCGTAGATACCGCGTCCTACAATAATCACATCGGATTTTTGGGCGCCGATGACTTTATCCGGCGTGTTGTATTGTTGGCCCAACTTATCCCCGCCGGCCGAGAGCTGTACCCCCGGCGTCATATTTATAAAACAAGGATCATCCACCAGTTGGCGCATAGTGATAAAGCCGATAACAAAATCTTTATTAGCCAGGGCCATTTTTATGGTTTCTTCGGTGTAATTACCTTTGGCCAGCGTGCCTTTGGAGCTCATTTCGGCCAGCAAGAGAAGCCCGCGGCCCCGGTGCGCCCCAGCTTCTCTTAAGCCGTCAATTACACCCGGGCCGGGCACAGAATGAGCATTGGTAATGTGCGCCCAGTCGGCAATATGGTAAACGCCATCCTGATATTGATGTTTAACGGTATTGCCGATGTCGGCGAATTTGCGGTCTTCAAAAATAAGAAAATTATGTTTTTCCGCCAGCCGTTCCAATTGAATAATAGTATCTATGTCAAAATCTTCTAGAATATCAATGTGAGTTTTTAAAATACAAATTTCCGGCCCAAGTTCTTCGGCAATTTTAATCAGTTCGGCTTTGGTGGTAACATCGGCGGCAATGGCCAGGTTGGTTTTTTTAGTTTCCATTAATTCCAAAAGTTGTTTAGCGGTAGTATTGGCGCACAGTTTGGCTCGCTCGAGGTAGGTAAGCATATTAGACTTGGTTACTTTTAATAAAATCGGTTACTTTTTTTACCATTTCCGCGTCCAGTTTGTTTTCTTTTACCAAAACCTCCAACATTTCTGAAATAGTCAGCACCGAGTGCAGATTATAGCCTTTCTCTTGCAGATGTTTTTTTCCACCCTGTTCGCGGTCCACCAGAACAACAATGTCGGTGACTTTTAGCCCTTCCAATTGTAAGGGCTCAATGGTTTCAAACACGCTGGAGCCGCTGGTCACCAAATCCTCCACCACCAAACAGTTTTGGCCGGCCGTAAAATGGCCTTCCAGAGCTTTTTTAGTGCCGTAATCTTTAACTTCTTTGCGGCGCATAATCATCGGCACGCCGTGCTCCACGGAAATTACTGTGGCAATGGGTAGTGCAGTATAGGGCACCCCGCAGAGCAAATCAAATTTAATCTCTTTTACTTTGTCCCACATGGCCGTGGCCACCAGTTTTAAAACTTCCGGATAGGAAACGGTGACGCGCAGGTCAATATAGATGGGCGACATAAGGCCGCTTTTTAATTTAAACTCGCCGAATTTTACCGCGTTAATCTCAAAAAGTTTTAGTATAAGTTCTTTAGTCATAAATAAATATTAATATTTAATAATAGCGCCGGTTTTATCCCGGTGATAATTTCCAAATTCCGTTAGTTGGTTGGCGAGTTCCTTGGATACCACCGGCCCATGAGTGCACATACAAATGCCCAGCGGGTCTATGGCGCACTGGCCGCACACACCCACCCCGCATTTCATATAGCGTTCAATACTTACTTCACATTCTATATTATTTTGATTGCAGATGTCTAATACCTTTTTTTCCATTAATTCTGGTCCGCAGGTGACGACGAGAGATTTTTGTTCCGTTGACAGGAGGGGAGTAAGTAAGTCTGTCACGTAACCCTTGTGTCCTTTACTGCCATCATCGGTGGCGAGGTGTAGTTTAAGATTGGATATTTTAGATAATCTTTCTTCAAATAATAAATGTTTATCATCGTGCGCGCCAGCGATAAAATCAATTTTTACATCAGGTAAACCAGTAAATTTTTCGGCTAAAAAACCCAAAGGTGCGGCGCCATACCCGCCGGCTACCATAATATAATGCGTGTTGGGTTTGATGGAAAAAGAAGTGCCGTAAGGCCCGGCAATACCCACCCGGTCGCCGGTATTTAGAGAGAAAAGTTTTTCAGTCAGGGCGCCGCGTTTAAAAATTGTCAGGCCAAATGTTTGGCCGTCATCAAAAGCCATGGAAAAAGGTTTTTGATCCAGCCCCGGAATCCAGAGCATTACAAATTGCCCCGGGTTGCTACCCAAGGCATGCTGGAAATAAAAAGTCTTAACCGAATCGGTTTCGTTGACTATTTTTTTAATCGGTAAAAAATTGGAATCCTTCATAAATGGGCGCAGCCGCGTATTTCCTCCAAGGAGTTAATATTTTCTTCGCGCATTATCTCTTCCATCTCTAAAGCAATTTTTTGCCAAACCTCGTCGCCCCTAAAATAAACCGCCGACCCCACGCCGAGGAGCGTGGCCCCGGCCATAATCATGGCCAAAGCGTCTTCACCGGTAGTAATACCGCCCGTGCCGATAATAGGGATTTTAACTTTTTTATAAATATCGTAAACGCATTTTAAGGCAATAGGAAAAAGCGCCGGACCGGACACGCCGCCCTGTTTATTGTGCAGAAGCGGCTGGCGGGACTTAACATTTATCACCATACCGCTCACGGTATTAACCGCGGTAATGGCATCGGCCCCGGCGGCTTCGGCTACCACGGCGATCTCGTCAATATTCCAGGCATTGGGTGAAAGTTTCACGCTTATAGGAACCTTGGAACTGGCTTTTACTTTTTTAGTTATTGCCTCCACCGCTTTAATGTCGTAAGCAAAGGGCGTGCCAAATTCCTTGCTCACATTAGGGCAGGAAATATCCACTTCCAAAAAATCAATAGGCGCGGCACAGATTTTGGTTGCCACTTCGCCAAATTCCTCGGGCGTGCCGGCAAAAATACTACCAATAAGCGGAGCATCAGAAATTCCTTTAAATTTTTTTAATTCTTCCACGGCTTTCTCCACGCCCGGGTTAGATAGTCCCACGGCATTGATAAAAAAATGATCAAAACCGGCCATGGTGGGGTTAGGGTGGCCAGGGCGGGGTAAAAGTGAAACAGATTTTACGGTTACTCCGCCACAACCCTGTTTTAAGGCGTTATTTAAACTGGCGGCAGTAACGCCTAAAATGCCCGAAGCGAGCACCAGAGGGTTTTTAAATTTTTTACCTAAAAAATTTGTAGTTAGCATGTTATTTTATGCCGAGTAGCCACAGGATAATGGCTTTTTGAATATGTTTTCTGTTTTCCGCCTGGTCAAAGATGATGGAATTTTTATGATCAATGGCGTCGCGGGAAATTTCATAACCAATATGGCAGGGCATGCAGTGCATAATTTTGGCTTGAGGCGCGTAGGCGTCAATTATTTGGGCATTTAACTGGTAGGGCATAAATAAAGTTTTGCGCCGCTGATATTCGGCTTCAAATTGGGGCCGGACTTTGCCGTTATCAAAAAATTCCATATCCATCCAGGTGTCGGTATGCACATAATCGGTGCCGGCAAGAGCCTGGGCCAAATCCAGTTCTTTTGTAACCAACCCTGTGCTCTCGGCCTGCTTATTTAATTCCTCATCCACACTGGGCGCGTTAACTTCAGGCGCGGCCAAAGCCACTTTAATACCCAGTTTGGCGCAGGCGAGTTTAAGCGTGTTGGAGACATTATTTTCTATGCCCAGCCAGGTTATTTTTTTAATATTTTGCAGTCCGCCGGAATGTTCCATCATGGTTAAAATATCGCCCAGAGCTTGGCAGGGGTGGTATTTTTCACTGCAGGCGTCAATGACCGGAATTTGGTTGTAAGAAGCGGCTTTGGCTACGTCCGCTACTTTAAGCGCCCGAAACATAAGTACATCCCCAAAGCGCATTACCGCTCTTATTTCATCGCCAAAATCAGTAAGCGCAAATTGGGTCTGGCGCGAATCCAAATAGATACCATGTCCGCCCAACTCCGTCATGCCAGCTTCAAAAGAAAGCCGGGTGCGGGTGGAACTTTTTTGGAAAAGCATAACCAAAGTTTTGTGGGGCAACAGGTTGGTTAGCTCGCCGGACTTATATTGGGCTTTAATTTTTTGGGCGAGATTTAAAATTTCCAAAATATCCTCGCGGCTTTGCTCTTTTAAAGAAATTAAGTGTTTCATAGTTTTTTTATTTTATTATTAATTATTACGGCGACCGGCCAACCCGTAAGAGCGCGACCCACAAAGGGCGACCAGCCGCATTTGGTTTTTAAATTTTCATTTTTAACTTCTTTTTTTAAATCCAAATCCACGATTACCAGGTCATTATTTTTTGGCAGATTAAAAATTTTTTGGGGGTTATCGTGGGTCAATTCTACTATTTTATTTAGAGTAATTTTACTCTCATGGCAGGCATTGAGCAAAAGCGACAGGCAGGTTTCAATTCCGGGTACGCCAGAAGGCGAATTGGGATAGGGCTTGGCCTTTTCTTTTAGGGTATGCGGGGCATGGTCAGTGCCGATAATATCAATTAGGCCGTCGTTTATGGCTTGCCAGAGGGCCTGGTTATCCTTAATGGTTCTAAGCGGCGGGTTAACCTGCCCCAACGTCCCTAGCCGGTCGTAATCGTTTTCGTTTAAAAAAAGATGATGGGGTGTAACCTCGGCGTAAACTGTTACGCCCTCCTTTTTGGCCTCGGCTACCAGGTTTATTTCTTCGGCCGTGCTAATGTGGCAGAGGTATAGTTTGGTTTTATATTTTTTAGCCAACTCCAGCGCTTGGCTTACGGCTTTGATGGCTGCCTCCCGCGAACGGATAACTGAGTGGAACAGCCCTTGTTTATTATTATTTATCGTCGCCTCATCCTCCGCGTGGACGGCGACCAGCAGATTAAGCCTGGCCGCTTCGGCAAAGATTTTTTCCTGATCTTCTTTTTTATCTACCAGTAAATTGCCGGTGCTGGCGCCCATAAATAATTTTATCCCCGCAATTTGCTGGGCGCATTTCTCAAATTCCGTCCAGTTGTTTTTTGTAGCGCCCAAATAAAGAGCGTAGTTGAGAGGCAGACCTGATCGTTTTAGCTGCTCATTAATTATTTTTTTCTTTTCCATCAGTCCGGCATAATTAATTACCGGCGGATTATTATTAGGCATGTCTATCACCGTGGTGTAGCCTCCGGCGACGGCCGCCCGCGCTCCGGTTTGCCAGTCTTCTTTATGTTCGGCGCCAGGAACGCGAAAATGGACATGTGGGTCAATTAAGGCCGGCAAAGCCAAGAGGTTGCTATTTTCAGATAAGTCGTTTAGGTCAATCTCAATGATTTTATTAGCGTAGGTCTTTATTTTCATGGTTACATTGTTTCATTGTTATATTGTTGTCTTTAAATCTTATATTCCTGAATTTCGTTTTGGTGAAAAGTTTTTTCACAATAAACGCATTTTACTTTTACCTCATGGCCGGCCGGCAGAACGGCAAAACTACTGTCCATGGGTTCGTGGTTGGTAATACATTTAAGATTGGGGCAAACCAACAGGTGGTCTATTTTTTCGGGGAGCTTTAAGTTAAATTTTTTAACCACCTCATAATTGCGGATAATATTAAGGTTGGCGGTGGGGGCCAAAATAGCCACGCGATTGGCTTCTTCCGGCGTTAGTTCGCGTCCCTCCACTTTAATAATATCTTTAAATTTCATGGCCCGGCTGGGCAGGTTTAAGCCTACGGTCACCACTTTTTGATGGTCGGCTAAATTTAAAATCCTAATTATTTTTAAAGCGTGGCCGGCGTCAATATGGTCAATCACCGTGCCGTTTTTAATGGCCGAGACGAGTAATTTTTTTTCTTGGGTCATATAATTTAAATTATAATTTACCTAAAACCAGGGCGAGCAGGGCTTCGCGGACAAAAAGTCCGTTCTCGGCCTGCTCAAAATAATAGGCGTGTTTGGTTTTATCCACTTCGGTGGTTATTTCGTTAACGCGCGGCAGGGGATGTAGGATTCTTAAATTATTTTTGGCCCCCTTAAGCATGCTGGCTTTAAGGACAAAGGCATTTTTAACCCGTTCATAGTCGGCCGGGTCGGCAAAGCGTTCGCCTTGGATGCGGGTCATATATAGCACATCCACCTTGTTTATAATTTGTTCTATTTTTTGATGCAAAGAGAATTTAATTTTTTTGGCTTTTAATTCATCGCAAATATAGCCGGGCATCTGTAGAGCGTCCGGCGCCACAAAGTGCAGTCGCGCGCCAAAATGGCACAGCGCCTGGGCGAGCGAGTGGACGGTGCGGCCGTATTTAAGGTCGCCCACCAGCGCCACTTCCAAGTTATTTAGCTTTTTTTGGCATTCCTCTATAGTAAAGAGGTCCAGCAGGGTTTGCGTGGGGTGCTGGTTGGCGCCGTCACCGCCGTTTAAGATGGGTTTGTCCGTGGCTTCGGCCGCGCGCCGCGCCGCGCCTTCCAAGGGGTGGCGCATGGCAATGACATCGGCGTACCCGCCGATAATTTTAATAGCGTCATAAAGCGATTCGCCCTTTTTGGCCGAAGTCACCCCCGGATCGGCAAAACCGATTACTTTTCCACCTAGGCGCTCCATAGCTGTTTCAAAAGAAAGTCGGGTGCGGGTGGAGGGTTCAAAAAAACAACTACCCATAACGCAGTTGTTTAGCAGGTTCGGTCTGGATTTTTGTTTAAGATCTTTGGCTACTTTCAAAATTTCCAAGATCTCGATTTTGGTTAAGTCGTTGATGGAGATAATGTCGCGATTTTTGAAGTTCATAAGACGATGATTAATAAGTTATGTTAGTTGTTTTTAAGGGATTATCCGCCCCCGTCCCGAGTGCTCGGGACTATGGCGGATTGTAAACTTGCACAAAATTTACTCGTTCGGACTCGTAAATTTTGGCAGTTTACAAAAAAATACCACCCTCTTCGGGTGGCCGGTTGCTAAAAGGTAGAGTAAATTTTGTGGCGGGTTAAGTGCATATCCGTTTAAGTATAGCAGGCGTTTTAGCTGGGGTCAAAAGGGGTTATCCACAGAGCCATTCGGCTCCGCAAGCAGCCTATTTTAGCTTCTCCCTTAATATCTTTTCCGTCACCTTCGGGTCAGCCGACCCTTCCGTGGCTTTCATCACCACGCCTTTTAAAAATTGTAAAATTGGTTCTTTGCCGGCCTTAAAATCCGTCACTTGTTTAGGATAATTTTTAATAACTTCATCAATTACGGCTCCAAGTTTATCCTCATCCGTCACCTGGCCGTAGCCTTTGTCTTCCATAATATGCGTGGGGTCCATATCCACCCCGGAATCCAGCATCTCGCCTAATATTTTTTGAGCGTTGGTGGAATTTACCCGGCCGGTATAAAACAAGGCAATGAGTTCGGCAAAATTTTCCGGTTTTAATTTTAAAATGCGGATATCAATAGCGCGCTTGGCCATCTCGCCCATAAGCTTGCTGGTGAGCCACCCGCCGGAGAGGCGGGCCAGTTCCTGTTTTTTTTCTTCCAGCGCTTTTTCGTCAAGATTTTTATTTTCCGGAAAATCCTGCACCCAGGCCTTAAGTTCGGTCATGACTTCTTCGGCGTAATTGCTCCAGTATAGATTACCGGTTAATAAATCGGCATCGGCGTAAGAAAAACCGTATTCCTGGTGGAAGCGGCGGCGTTTTTCGGCCGGCAGTTCCGGTAAATCCATGGGGCCGGCGATTTTTACCGGATTAAATGGCGGAATGTCCGGCTCGGGGAAGTAGCGGTAATCGGCCGAGGTTTCTTTTTCCCGTTGGAGCACGGTTTGCCCTTTGGGGTCATCCCAGCCACGGGTTTGTTGCTTCCAAGTCTCGCCATTTTCTAACATTTTAGTTTGCCGTTCAATTTCGTAGGCGATGGCTTTTTCTACTGCCCTAAAAGAATTGATATTTTTAACCTCCACTTTAGGATTAAGCGTCTGGCCTTTCTTAATTTTTACTTCGGCGCCTTTAATGGTAAAAGAGTCCTCTGTTTGTACCGAAATATTGGCTTCACAACGCATGTGGCCTTTTTCCATATCCGCGTCGGAAACGCCTAAGTAGCGAAAAATAGTCTGCAATTCTTGGCAATAGGCCTTGGCTTCGGCTCCGCTTTCAATATTGGGGTCGGAAACTATTTCCACCAACGGTACCCCGGCGCGGTTAAAATCTACCAAGGTGTTGCCCACAGAGTCGTGGGATAGTTTGGCCGTGTCTTCTTCCAAATGGACCCGGGTGATGCCAATTTTGGCCTTATCGCGGTGATTTTTAACATTTACCAGTTCTAAATCCAGGAAACCTTTCTCACCAATAGGCTGGTCATATTGGGAAATCTGATAACCCTTGGGCAAGTCCGGATAAAAATAATGTTTGCGGTCAAACTTGCTTTGTTTATTTATTTTACAACCAAAAGCGCGCGCGATTTTTACCGTCCAGGCGATCGCGGTTCGGTTGGGTACCGGCAAAGTGCCGGGGTGAGCCAGACAAATTTCGCAAATGTTAGTATTGGGCGCCACGCGGTCCGGATCATTGGGGCAACCACAAAACATCTTGCTTTTGGTTTTAAGCTCCACGTGAATTTCCAGACCGATGACGGGGACGTATTGGGACATGTTACTTAATTTCATCTAAATTCGGCGCGGCGGAGGAAGTTTCTTTGGCGCTAAGATAAAGCAGGATAGTGGCGAGGGCAGTCAGCGGACTCACCGCGACATTTATTAGAGAGGAGATGACCTTGTTGGTTATATCGGTGACGGTGGAATCCGCGCCGAAGATGTAATAGAAAGGCAAGTCCAGCAGATAGTTAATTAAGATGGCAAAAAGGCCAAAAACAACCGCCGGCACCGCCAGGCGCCAAAGAATGGCCCACCAGCGTCCGACAACTAATTTTTTACTTTCTTTTAAGGAGGCAACCCCCTTTTTGTCTTCAAAAATAACTTGATAAAAAACAAACGAATACCACACGCCAAAAATAATGCCGGGAATAATCAGCAGCAGGGTGCCGGCAAAAACTATAACGGCCACTAGAATCGAGGTATAGATCACCGGCCAAAGGTAGCGGCTGTTGCCGGTAAAAACGGCGCGCCAATCTCCCGCGGGTTGATTTTGAGCCATTTTTTTAAGGGTTTGAGCGAGCGCGATGGAGGCCCACAGCGCGAAAACGACCCCGGCCGCCACAATTACTAAAATAATAAGGCTGTTAAGCAGGGCGGAGGCTGGGACATAGGCGGTTAGAAAAAAACTGATGACGCCCACGATGGAGAGGACGATGGAGGGCAAAAATAAAAGGAGCATATAAGGCAGCAGGGGGCGCCAATTTTTTTTGTAAAGCTCCCAACTTTTTTCCACAATCTCCGAGGCCGTGATAAGCATAGATTTAAAATTAAGGATTAATTAGTTTAATTAAGAGTTTTTTAGCCTCCTCTTCCATTATATCAATTTTTTCCTCGGCCGACAAATCAAAGATTTTGGTTCCTCGCGTCAAGAAAATATTTTTAAAATCCGGCGACTCAAAAATTTTAGCCAGTTTGCTTTGGAATTCAAGTTTTTCAAAAATAACGTTATCTTTTTTGGCCGTCCGTTCGCCCAGCCGTTGCATGGCCGTCTCCGGTTTAGTTTTGAGGAGCACCAAAAAATCCGGCTGATATTTTAGAGCCAGCTGGTTGCCCGGCAGGTCGGCGATTTGTTTTAAGGTAAATTCATTGCTAACGGTTTGGTAGGCGAGCGAGGAGCTGACGCCGCGGTCCTGAATAACGCACTTGCCCTCTTTAAGCAGAGGGATGATGATTTGCTGGTATAAAATTAAGCGATCCAGGGAATAGGCTTCGGCGATAGCAAGCAAGGGGTAGCCGGCGCCATCGCGAATGAGTTCGCGACGGATGAGCTCGCCTACGGGGGCGTAAGTTGGTTCGCAGGAAAAAATAAAATCGTAGGAACGCAGTTCATCCAGCAGGGGATATTTTTTTTGGGTCTGCCAGTAATTTTTTAAATCAAAAATAGCATGGCCTTCGCCGGCCAGCTGATTTTTCCAGGCTTCCAGCACCGTACTTTTACCAGAGCCGTCAATGCCGTCTATCATTATAAACATAACTTTGAAAATTCCAAATTACAAATCTCAAATTCCAAGTACTTGTCATTCCGAATCCCCATTCGCATGGGGTGAGGAATCTCTGGCGGGTCACCAACGGTTGTCATCCTGATCCGCCGGCTGGCGGAGAAGGATCTCTGTCCGTTCGTCGATTGAGACAGAGATGTTTCGCTTCGCTCAACATGACAGTTAAGCCAGAGATTCCTCGCTCGCGCTCGGAATGACAATTTATTATTTCTTGGTGTATTTTACAAACGAATATCCTTTACGATTTTCGCGCCAGGATTCTTGCCAGATATTTTTGTCTATGGCCGGAAAAAAGACATCACCCTCCGGCTCCAAATCCACCAGGGTAATATACAAAGCGTCCGCGCGGTTAATGGTTTGACGGTAAATACTGGCGCCGCCGCAGATAAAAACATCTTCATTTTTTAGTTTGTCAAAAGCATCGTCTAGAGAATTAAAAATCCGCACACCCTCGGGCGCTTTGTAATTTTTATCCAAAGTTACTACCACGGTTTTCCGTCCCGGCAAGGGTTTGCCCACATAGCCCAAAATGGACTCAAAAGTAGCCTGGCCCATGAGGCAGGTTTTGCCCAAAGTGGTTTTTTTAAAATAACTAAGATCTCCCGGGATGTTCCAGGGGATTTTATTTTTTAGACCGATGCAGTTATTTTTAGCCACGGCAGCGATAAGAGAAAACATATTAAACAGCGATGTCAAATTTAATAGCCGGGTAGTTTTGGTAGTTTAAAATTTCGCTGTCGGTGTATTGCCAATTGAAAATAGAAGTAAAATTTTTGGTTTGTATTTGGGGCAGTTGGTATTTATTCGGGTCGCGGGTAAGCTGTTCTTTGGCCCCGTCCAAGTGATTGTTATAAATATGAACATCAGCTAAAAAGCCTACCAATTTTCCTTCGGCCAGTCCCGTTTCTTTGGCCAAGAGGTGTAAAAGCAGGGCGTAGCTGGTGATATTAAAGGGCAAGCCCAGCATGGTATCCACGGAACGTTGATTCCAGAGCAGATTTAAGCGTCCGCCGGTAACTGTTACCTGGAAGCCGTAGTGACAAGGAGGCAAGGCCATTTCGTTAAGACGGTTGGGATTCCAGGCCATCACGATCATCCGCCGGTCATCCGGGCTTGTTTTTAAGGTTTCAATTATTTTTTTTAATTGATCTAGGCCTTGGCCGGTGTAGTCGGTTTCATAACCCCGGTAGTCGGCGTTGTAGTGCCGCCATTGAAAACCATAAAAAGGCCCAAGGTCACGTTCGACTATCATTTTCTTTTTAGTTTCTTCATCGTGCCCATAAGGTACTTTTACAGGTGAACACCATTCATCCCAAATATGATTATGGTGGTCTTGCAACCACTTTTTATCCGTAATGCCTTTGATAAAGCATTCCAGCTCGCTGGCCACCACTTTAAACGGGACTTTTTTAGTGGTGAGCATGGGAAAGCCTTCATCCATGTTATGTTCAAACATGGCGCCGGCCATGGCCAAAGTACCGGTGCCGGTGCGGTCGTTTTTATATTC
>JBBUBK010000017.1:0-2844 GCA_038058265.1 Patescibacteria group bacterium | reverse complement strand
TTTTTATTTTAACCAACATATTTCTTAACTAAATTATCCAGCTGTTTATGTAAATTCTCAAAAGTTTCATTGTTGTCAATATGTTCGGTGGCGTGGCTCGCAACTTCCGGGATAGATAGTTCCGTGGAGCGCTGATGGTCGGCCGAGAATTGTTCAAAGGTCTGCGCGGCATCGGAAGTTTTTTCGCCTCGTTTTTTGACCCGCTCATAACGGGTTTTAATGTCGGCGGAAATCTCAATTAAAACAAAGCCGGGCAGGAGTGATAGATATTTTATATCGGCCATGCGCCGGGCGTTGCCAATTGCGACGAGCCTCGCCGGACTGTTCTCCACATCCCGAGCCATGGTTTTGGCCATAATATCTTCGCCGAAAGTGCCGCGGACAAATTCGGAAATTTTAATGAGGTTGTCGCGATTGAATTCCAGATAAAAACGATCCACTACGTCTTTGAGCATAGTGGTGAAACTAAAAATTTTAGCGGCGTATTTTTTTTCAAGATACCCGGCGCAAGTATCTTTGCCGCTGCCGGGCAGTCCTACAAAGACAAAGACGCCTTTTTTATTGCTTGTCATATTTTTCCACCTCTTTATCAAAATAATCCAGCTCAAGGCCGACCTGTTTAAAAAATTCTTCGCTTTCGGCGCCGGCGTGATAACGTTTTTCGGCCACCACCCGTTTGATGCCGGCGTTGATAATCATTTTGGCGCAGGCGGCGCAGGGGGTCATTTTGCAATAAAGGGTCCCGCCGTCAATGCCGATTCCCAGGCGCGCGGCCTGGACGATGGCGTTTTGTTCGGCGTGGGCCGTGCGCATGCAGTGCTGGCTGTTGTGGCCATCTTCGTGCGTCACCGTTTTCATCTGGTGGCCCACTTCATCGCAGTGAGGCAAGCCCTTGGGCGCTCCCACATAGCCGGTGACGAGGATTTGTTTATCCCGGGCGATAACACAGCCCGAGCGGCCGCGGTCGCAAGTGGCGCGTTTGGCCACGGTGCGGGCGATATCCATAAAATATTCGTCCCAGCTGGGGCGAGGGTGTGTTTCTTCGGTCATATTTGAGGTTAATGATAATGGGGTTAGTTTAACAAAAAAACAGCGCCCTGCCAAGGGCGCCCCAAGAGGCAAAAGTCGGCGATTTTTTAGCGTGATTTTGAAGAAAATTATTTGTGTTTTTCCGTTTCAACGATAATTTTTTTAGCGATGGAAATAGCGTAAGCCGGACGGGTGCCAATATCCGTTTCCCGGCAAAGCATAATGCCGTCCACTTCGTCCAAAACCAGATTGGTGAGGTCCAGAATATCGGAGCGGTTAGGTATGTAATTGTTAATGGTGCTTTCCAGTATCTGGGTGGAGACCATGACCGGCTTGCCGTGCTTTTTGGCCAGCGCGGTGACCTCTTTTTGCAGGACGCCCAGTCTTTCAAAAGGCAGATTTACGCCCAGCTCGCCGCGGTCCAACATCAAGGCATAATAGGCGTTATTTTGGCAAATTTTAACGCAATTATCTATGCCAGCCTGGTTTTCAATTTTAACCACGATTTTAGGGCGCCAATTTTTAGGCATCCAATTTAAAAGTTCGGCGTTAATTTCTTCGTCAATGTAAGAGAGCGCCAAGTAATGCGGCTTGAAGCGCGCCAATTTTTTAATTAAGTTTTTACAGGCGCTTAAAAAAGCGTCCTTATCCAGGGCCTGGTTTAAGTAGAACCCGCGATGGGCCTCCAGATGCCCGTTATTTAAAACTCGCACACGGATAGTTTCGTCGTTAATAATTTCTATGACTTGTATAGCCACTTCTCCGTCGCCTAAAAAGATAGTTTGTTCGGCATAAGTTTTTTCGCCCAGTTTGGCCACGTCTACCGGCACAAATTTATGGCAGTTGGGCGAGGCCACGGCCGAACGAAAGATAAGTTTTTGGCCGGCCTTAACCGCGAAGTTTTTGGGGCTAAAATCGCCCAGACCCACGCGCGGGGAAGGCAGGTCGGCCAAAAATTTTACCGAAGAGTTGAGGTCTTCTTTTATCTTCATCGCCTTTTTCATCAGGCGGATATTTTGTTCCTGCGCGCCGTAGGTAAAATTGTAGCGCAAAACGTCGCTTCCGGCCAAAATTATTTTGCGGATTTTATCCGGACGGCAGGAGTGGTGGGAGATGGTGGAAACAATGAACATAAGTAAGCCTAAAAGATGCCCCAAAAGGGGCATCTTAGTTTTAGTTGGCGGAGAGCTTAATGGCCGGCCCCATCGTAGCGCAGATGATTAAGGTTTTAAGATAAGTTCCTTTGGCCGAAGGCGGTTTGGCTTTTTTAAGCGCGTCCAGTAGCGCGGTTAGGTTTTCTTTAAGCTGATTTTCGGTAAAACTCACTTTGCCGAAGAGCTGATGGATATTGCCGCCGTCATCATTTTTAAAGGTAATTTTGCCTCTTTTAAGCTCCCCAATCATTTTTTTGAGGTTGGGGCTGACCGTCTCGGTTTTGTGGTTGGGCATTAATCCCTTGGGGCCCAGCACTTTGGCGATGCCGGCCATTTTAGGCATCATGTCCGGGGTGGTGACGGCCACTTCAAAGTCAATTTTACCCGTGTCTTTTATTTTTTTAATATCCTCTTCGCCGTAAACAAAATCGGCGCCGGCTTCTTTGGCTTCCTTTTCTTTATCCGGAGCTACAAAGGCGGCGATGGTTTTGGTTTTGCCGGTGCCATGGGGCATTACGATAGTGGCGCGAACCAACTGATCGCTTTTCTTAATATCAATCCCCAAAGCGGCGTGGAGTTCCACGCTGGCGTCAAATTTTACGCCCGAAGTTTCTTTAACGAGTTTAATGGCCTCGTCCAAGCCGTAAACCTTGTTCGGGTC
>JBBUBK010000016.1:0-1016 GCA_038058265.1 Patescibacteria group bacterium | reverse complement strand
GTGGCTTTGCGGCCGCGCGGGGTGCGTTCCAAAAATCCGGACTGGAGCAAGAACGGTTCATAAATGGTTTCTATGGTATCCATTTCTTCGGCCACGGCCGCGGCCAAGGTGTTAAGGCCGGTGGGCCCGCCGTTAAATTTTTCAATCAGGAAACTCAAAAGCCGGCGGTCAATTTCATCCAAACCGTATTCATCTATGGCGAGCAGCGCCAGAGCTTCCCCGGCGATTTGCGGATTAACCTCGGTGTGATCGCCCACTTCGGCAAAATCTCGGACGCGTTTTAAAAGGCGGTTGGCTAAGCGGGGCGTGCGCCGGCTGCGTTCGGCAATAACGGTGGTGGCTTCGGGCTGGAGTTTCACTTCCAAAATTTTGGCGTTGCGATTTAAAATTTGTTCAATTTCTTTCGTTTCGTAAAAATTGAGATGAAAGGTGTGGCCAAAGCGGTCGCGAAGAGGGCCGGAGAGCAAACTCATTTTAGTGGTGGCGCCAATTAAAGTAAAACGCGCCAGGGGCATGCGGATGGATTTGGCCGCCGGACCCTGGCCGATAATAATATCCAGCAAATAATCTTCCAGCGCGGGGTAGAGCACTTCCTCAATGGTTTTGTTGAGCCGGTGAATTTCATCAATAAATAAAATCTCGCCTTCTTGCAGGTTGGATAAAATGGCGGCGAGGTCGCCCACCCGCTCTAATGTCGGGCCGGAGGTGACTTTGATGTTGGCGTTCATCTCCCGGGCGATAATATGAGCCAGGGTGGTTTTGCCTAGCCCCGGATTGCCGTAGAGCAAGATATGTTCCATGGGCTCATTTCTTTTTTTGGCGGCTTGAAGGGAAATGCTTAGGTTTTTTTTGATTTGTTCCTGGCCGACAAAATTACTCAATTCGCGCGGGCGCAGAGTAATCTCCAGGATAGCTTCCTCGCTCGTTTCCTGGGGTTTTACTAGACGGTCGGTGGTTTTGTTTGTTTCGGTCATAGCCCAGGTATTATAGAGTAGAAAGTCCATAAAGTCCATAAA
>JBBUBK010000015.1:0-6027 GCA_038058265.1 Patescibacteria group bacterium | reverse complement strand
CGGCGTCATCCACCACCTGCCACTGCGCCATTTCGGATTCGGGCACGGCCAAAACTTCTTGACTGGATTTTTGACGCAAAAAATCAATCACCGGCTGCCAAAATTCTTTGCCGACCAACACGATGGGCGAACGGGGCATCTGCCCTAGTTCCATGTTGTCCACCACTTCAAAAAATTCGTCCAGCGTGCCAAAACCCCCGGGGAAAAAGACAAAAGCGTTGGCCGGCGAAGTGAGCATCACTTTGCGGCTGAAAAAATAATAAAAGCCGATGGATTTTTGAACATAAGGATTAACCCGCTGTTCGCGCGGTAATTGGATATTAATTCCCACTGATTCCCCGCCCGCTTCATACGCGCCCTTATTGGCAGCTTCCATAATACCCGGCCCGCCGCCGGTAAGTGTGGTAAAACCGTTCTTGCCCAAAAGTCGGCCTAATTCTTCAGCGATTTTATAATATTTGTTGTTGGGGGCGAGCCGCGCCGAACCCAAAATCGTCACTTCATTTTTTAATTCCCCTAAAAATTTATAACCTTCCACAAACTCGGAAATAATTTTAAAAATACGCCAGCTGTCGCGAAAATTAATAACCTCGCCGGCGGTAAGCAAGGGCGCGCTCTCTTCCATTACGGGAGCCGTGTTTTTTAAAATTTTCTCCTTAGCCATATGGGTTTAATTATTTTAAAATTTATTCTAAATTTTTTCCCACTCTCATCACCAACCCTTCGGCCAGTCGCGGACCAATCACCTGCACCCCCACCGGCAAACCGGCTTTGGTTTTCCCGCCGGGAACGGATAAAGCCGGCAGGCCGGCGAGCGCTGCCGGAGAAACTAAAACATCCGCTAAATACATGGCCATAGTGTCGTTTTCTTTTTCGCCTAAACCAAAAGCCGGAAAGGGCGAAGTGGGCGCGACGAGTACATCAACCTGCTTAAAGATATCTTCAAAATCTTTTTTAATTAGAGTGCGCACGGCCTGCGCTTTTTTGTAATAAGCCTCATAATACCCGGCCGACAAAGCGTAGGTGCCAATTAAAATCCGACGTTTCACTTCTTCGGGAAAACCAACCTCGCGGGATTTGGCGTAAAGATCAAACAGAGTCCCGTCGTTTTTCCGGACGCCATAGCGTACGCCGTCCAGCCGGGCCAAGTTGGAACTGTCTTCGCTAGGCACAATTATATAATAACAAGCGACGGCATATTTAGTGTAGGGCAAACTGACTTTTTTTATTTTACAACCTCGTTTAGCCAGTTCGGCAATTTTATCTTCGGTAATTTTCCTCACTTCACTGTCCATGCCCGCCACTTTAAAATATTCTTCGGGCACGCCAATCGTCAGTCCCTTTAGATCTTTTTTAATCTCTTCGCTATACACGGCAACTTTATCCGGCACGGTGGTCGCGTCCAAAACATCCTGACCGGCGATTGTTTCCATCACCAGCGCTAAATCGGCCACAGTTTTAGTTATAGGGCCCACCGTATCCAAAGATGAGGCCATGGGCATAATGCCATAGCGGGAATTGCGTCCATAACTGGGACGCAGGCCTACCACCCCGCAAAAACTGGCCGGTTGGCGGATAGACCCGCCCGTATCTTCGGCGATGGCATACAAACACATATTATCAGCTACAGCCGCGGCCGAACCGCCCGAGGACCCGCCCGCCACTTTTTTTAAATCATGCGGATTGCGCGCCGGGCCATACATGCTGTTTTCATTGCTGGCGCCATGACCAAAAGCATCGCAATTATTTTTGCCAAGTAGTACCCCGCCGGCCTCGCGAATGGTTTTAATCACAGTGGCGTCAAACGGTGGAATATAATTATCCAGAATTTTGGCCGAACCGGTGGAACGCACGCCCTTGGTGCAAATGGCATCCTTAACGGCAAACGGAAGGCCAGTTAAAACATTCCCCTTTTTATTTTTTAACATTTTATCGGCGGCCTCGGCTTCCTCCAAAGCGCTTTGGTCGCATACCGTAATAAAAGCGTTCAGTTCTTTATTACGCTTTTTAATTCTATCCAGGCACGCCTTGGTTAAATCTACCGAAGTAAATTTACCTATCCGCAAACCCTCGGCCGCCTCGGTAATTGTAAGTTCGTTTAGTTCCATATTAATTCTCATCACTAAATACCGCCGGCACCACCAGCTCGTTTAATTCCACTTGGGGCATCTGGCCCAATAATTCTTTTTTAATTAAACATTCACGCAGTTCATCCGACCGGGTTATATCTTCTATCCCTGTCACTTGCGCCGTGGGTTCCACCTCATCGGTATCTACTTCATTTAAAATTTTCATATAATCCAAAACCGCCGAAATGGTTTCGGCGTGTCTTTTTTCCTCCTCGGGCGAGAGTTTAATCCGTGCCAGAGTGGCAATCTTTTTTATTTCGGCAATGGTTAAAGCCATAAAACTTAATAATATTATACTAAAATCCTATAAAAATAGCAAACAAAAAGCGCTCTAAATAAAAGTGCCCCCGCCTTAGGCAGGGGCAAACACACTGATCAACTCCTCACGCGAGGCAGACCACAACAGGAACAAACCTCATTTTTGACACTGTTGGACTTGCCACAATCAGGCGTTTGACAGATCCATCCTTTGACGCGACGACTGGTCACCCTTTTGCGGCGACGCTGTCTTCTGGTCATGACGCTTCCTCCCTCTTCCGGAAATGTTAGCCCACCACGCAGAAGGTTCTGTCCAGCCCGATCCCGATCTCCATCGCGGACAGCTCGTCCATCGTGAGCAGAACCGGCGTCATGGGATCGCGCGGATGGCAATGCGAGGTATGCGGACCCTGCTGTATCCGTCCGTGCTCGCACAACCAGATCCTCTTCTTCGGAAACTTTCTCTTTTTCTTCGGCATCACGACCTCCTTAGCTAAAATTGTCAGTGGGCGCCCGGTCTTTGGGGTTACGACACTTCACACAGCCAAACTGGTCTGGTGTGTTGGTGGCGCCGCAGAAATTGCAACGCCACGAATTGGGGTGACATGACGAACCGACTGAAAATTCTCCCGGGGAGATGGCGATCTCGTCACCTTCCTTCTTTGGCGCGTCGTTCCTGGGCATACAAGCACCTCCTTGTTGTATGGAAAAAATTAACGGACTAATCTTTTTCTATCACAAATTAGGCGCGCGGTCAAGGGGTGGAAGTGGAAAAAGAAAACCAGTTGGTGGGTTGAATGAGGTAATCCACATTAACAAAACTTGAAGAAGACATATTGGACATCTGTAATCCGGGCAATGAGCCGTTATTTATTCCCAAAAGGCCGATGTAAAAATTATTAAACAAAACATTATCCAAATTTAATTGTCCGCTGTTTACTTTTATTCCCGTGTCTTGGCCAGCATATTTTTGCATTTTAGTTATTTGGCTATTCCTAATAGTGACAGTGGAGTTACCGGTTTGGATAGAATTACCCGGCGAACGGCTATCGGCCACGGTAATATTGTCCAAGGTCACAGTAGAATTATAAACCAGCACCGCACCGCTTAAATCGGCCGGGATGCCAGTCAATAAACCGCCACGGTTAAAATTTACATAACTCACCTTCGAGGTGGAGCCATCAAACTTAAGATGGCCCCAATTGGTGCTGGACGATGACGGTTGGATGGTAATGGGGTTCTCCACCGTGCCTGGCGCTTCCAAGACGCCCTGGACGGTAATGGTACTGTACTTAGCCAGGTTTAAGGTTGAACCGGCTTCCAACGTTAGGGTGGTTGACGAGGGAACTTGCAGGTTGCCGCCGATTACCAAATAATCTAATTCACGGGGATAATTGGTGTTCTTTTCCAAAGCGACGCTCTCCGCGTACGCCATGTCCAGAGCGTTGCCGGAAAATGTTAATTGACTAAGATTCGGCCACCTGCCTTTGATATTAACCGGCCCGCGGCTGTTGCTAAAATTAGTAAAATTAGACCCGGTTAAAGTCAAATCGCTCTGCTGGGCATCCACCGCCAAAACGCCGTTCTGAAAATTACTATTGAAGACGGTACCTGTTGAAGCATTGAGGTAAACGACCGTGTCGCCGGTAGTGTTAAAAGTGGAATTAGAAATGTTGACGGTAGCGGAGTCAGCGCGCAGGGCTTGTGAAGAAAGCAAGTTGCTAATCGTGGGACGAAAGTCATAGCCGGCATAACGCAATTCCATATGCTCCAGCGTGCCGGTGGAACCGGCTCTAAACCAAAATCCCTGCCAATCCTTGGCGAGCGGGGTGGCAGCGCTCCAGGTACCGATGATGGTATTGAATGACGAATTAGCAAATGACTGGTCATTGCCGGAAGTAAAAATAATCGGCTTTTCAACACTGCCTCTGGCTTCCAACGCTCCATAAACCTCAATTTTAGCGCTACGATACGCTTTAATCACCACGCCCGGCTCTATCTTTAAGGTCTTGCCGACTGGCACCGAGTAGCCAATTAAAACATACGGGTTATTGGCGCTAGTGAGGGTCGCAAGAACATCTTCTTGTGTCTCGCTTAACATAATAAAACCAAAATTGGACGCTTTGGGCGAGCCGTAAATGTATCCCCCATTATAACTGCGCGGCGTTACGCGCGGACCCCGATTACTTTGCCAGTTACTCAGGTCGTTACCAGGCTTGGTCGGGCTAACTCTTTCCATCGTCCGATACTTGACATTATCGCCCGCGAACCAACCGGCGGTAGCGTCCACTTCATCAACTTTTATTCCATCCGGCTTAAACAATTCAATTTTCTCTCCGGTATTTTTAAAGCCGTATTGCAGGGTATAAATAATGTCGGCCGCCACATCCCTAATGTTATTATCGTAAGTGCGTTCCAAAAGAAAATAGCCATGCGCCGGAATGATGGAATTTTTAACCGTGGACCAATTTATCTGCCGGCCGGAAGCCATTATTTTCCACTGCCGTAAATCAATGGGGCCGTCGGTATTATTATAAAGCTCCAACCATTCATCGTTGGGATATTGAGCCGAATTTCCGGCCCAAGCCACCTCGTTAATCACTACCTCCTTGCTCCAATCCACAAAAGTTGGGGTTGAGGAAACATTTTCGTCGCTCCAGAGAGAAATGTTGCCTAAGCCATCTCTGGCGCGGGAACGGAATAAATAACTTTGACCTCGGACGCCCACAAAATCAAATTGAGTGGTGGTGGTAACCACGGCCATGTCTTGCCAGGTATTGGTGGTTGAGGGATGGTAAGTGACATCGTAAAAAATAGTTGGGGAAAGAGTATCGGAACTATTTATGGTTAAATGAAGATTGGTAGAACTGGCATTAGTTTGATTATCTATGGTAATGGTGGGGACCGTGGGCGGGTTGGTATCAAACACAAAATGCGCCGGAAGCGACAGGGTGGAAGTATTATTCGCTTCATCTAACGCGGAAAAATAAAAATAATTATGCCCGGGATCAAACATCGTACCAAAATCAAACCTGGTTGAGGATGGCGTAATCCCCTCCTGCACTGAGTTGGGTGGTGAGACAATTGGCGTCGCCGAAAAATACGGCAATACCCTTACCGTATCCGTGGACACCGTACCAAAAATATTCGCCCCGCTGGAAGTAGTGTAAATAATTTCCGCGAATAAATTATCCAGGATAGGCACAGATGGCGGAGTAATATCTGGTGGCGGAGTTGAAGGAGTAGTGGTCGTGGGAGTTGAGGAAGGAGTAGCGGTAGGGGTAGGGGTAGGGATAGGATTCGGAGTTGAAGTGGGAGTGGTGGTTGGTGTGGAAGTAGGAATTATATTGGGGGGTGTGAGGGTGATCTGTGGCGTCGGACTTCCGCCGGCGCCACCACCGCCATATAATAAAGGTAAAATAACTTGCGGTTTAGAGCTGACTGAAGGCATTGTGGGCAGGTTTTGAATTGGTGATGGTATTGCTGAAGTAACTGGCGCAATTGTTGGTTGCGGTTCAGCTTTTTTAATCGGTTCGGTCGGGGGCTGGGTTTGGGTTATTGGAATTTGGGTTTTAGGATTTGTTTGATTATTGGGATTTGGAGCTTGGTTATTTTCGCTCATCGTTCCTCCACTTTGCGC
>JBBUBK010000014.1:2758-5163 GCA_038058265.1 Patescibacteria group bacterium | reverse complement strand
TAGCTCGCTCTGACATATTATGATATTTTAAAAAATATTTTTATTTTTAGTTTAAACGCTTGTCGTTTCGACCGAAGGGAGAAATTTCTGGCGGGTCACCCATTCTCATTATTCTATCGTAGAAAACACTGAATGTCAAATTACGAAACGGCTTTCTTATACTTATTTCAATCTATTTAGGACAGCATCCCATACTATTTCTGCGACTGGCTCCGGCTTGCCGTGAGACGGATATTGATGCATATCAATATAAGGGAGATCGTTACATTCTAAAATCGCTGTTTCTTGTTCTTTGTATGATTTATTAATATCAGGGCAGATGAAATCAATTCCCACTAAATTAGTTTCTAAAATATTTGCAATTTTTATAAATAATTTTTTATTATCAACGTGCGCGTCTTCACTACATCCGATGATATCACAACCATAAGATAGTATATATTTATTTTGAAGATAAATTTTTTTGTCTTTTTCTAAAATTGTTTTTAAATTTAGGCCATGATCCGTAAGATTTTTTATCAAAGTATTATCTATGGGAATTTTATGTAGGGTTGTATTCATTTGGTGGGTATGTCCGCGATTTATATGATTATTTTTTGTTTTAATTAGCTCCTCTATTGTTGAATATCCATTCCCTTGAATATTAGCCTTATCTTTTTGACAGATAAAGACAACGTTTTTATCAATCACGGTAGCCCTAAATAAATTGCCATGAATATATTTTTCAACGATAAAAGCAGGTCTATATTTTCGAGCTATCTGGATAGCAGCAGAAAGTTCAGCATCCGAATTTATTAGACAAGTAACATGATGACTGAGAGAAGCTTTAGAAGGCTTTACAACGAGTGGGAAGCCAAGAGTTTGGCCAAAGCGCAAAGCTTTTTTTGTATCAGTAAAAACCTGTCCTGATGACACCGGGATGCCGTGCTCTTTTAGTAATTTTTTTGTAAAAAATTTATCATGGTAGTTAATGTCATTTGGGAAAATGGTTATCGGTATAGCATTATAGTAATATTTTTTGTTTTTATAGATTAATCTGAATTCATCGACATAAAACCATAAAAATTTAATAGTTTTAATATCTAAACCTCTTTTTTTTGCTTCATTAAAAAAAATTAAACTTCTGTTGTATAATTTAGTTACATTTGGATCGTCTGCAAAGCGTATTATTTTAAGAAAAGATAGAATGTTAATTAGCGCACGTATAGTAGTAGCCCCAGAGTGTTTATTTTTTCGTTCAAAAATTTGTTGGCTTTTTTTAAAAAATGTAATAATGCTGTCTATATAATAATTAAGATGAAAAATAAAATGATTCCTTCTTTTGGTTGGCCAACAGTGTGGACAATACTTTTTACTCATAAAAAAATATCGGAATGACAGACGAGATTGAGCCAGAGATTCCTCACCCCTTCGGGGATTCGGAATGACAGTTGCTTTTTAATTATATCACCCGTTTACTTCTCCGTCAAAATTTTTGCCAACACTTCTTTAATTGTACCGGCGGTGGTAAAGCCGGCCGCTTTTTTATGTCCGCCCCCGCCCAATTTTTTGGCTAAGGCCGAAACGTCGGTGTCATCACGCGTGGTGCGGAAACTCCCTTTAATTTTACCATCCTCGGTTTCTTTTAAAATTAAAGAAATTTTTACGCCGTCCAGGTTGTTTAAATAGTTGGCAATGCCTTCGCTCTCGCTTTCGCTCACGTTATTTTTTATTAAATCCTCGCGGGTTAAATAGGTGTAAGCCAAATCCAAACCTTCATGGCGGGTAAGGCGGGAAAGCGTGGCGCCCCAAAGACGCAAAACGTCCGGCGTTTTGTTTTTTAAGGTCCAGCCGTTAATTAAATTTAAATTACCGCCGGCGCGGATAAGCTCGCTGGCGATAGACAAGGCCTCGCTGGAAGTGGCGCCATTGGAAAAATTATCCGTGTCCGAAACCAAACCGGTTAACAGCGCCGTGGCCACTTTGTGGTTTAGGCCGATGTGGTTGTGTTTAAAAAAATTAAAAACAATTTCCGAAGTGGAGGAAGCAGTGGGCACCACCAGATTAATTTTGCCGTAGCGTTCGTTGGTGTGATGATGATCTATATTAATAATGTCGGCCGGGTGGGTTTTAATTAAGTGGTCAATGCCGGCATAGCGCAAGTCGCCCGAATCCAGCACAATTATGGTATCAATGCTTAAATCCTCAAAAACAGCGGGTGTGTAAATAACCCGCTCCAAGTAAGGCAAAAATTGCATCTTTTTTAAAATTGGCGCTGGACAAAAAATCTGCGGGTTTTTGCCCAAGCTTACCAAATAATCGGTTAATGCCGCGGCGCTCCCCAAAGCATCGCCATCAGGGTTCTGGTGGGGCACAATCACGACTTTTTTAGCCCCCAGCAGGTGATGATTGATTTGTTTGGCTGT
>JBBUBK010000014.1:0-2658 GCA_038058265.1 Patescibacteria group bacterium | reverse complement strand
CTTGTTCGCTCTTGTCAAGGTATGATATAATGAAGGCACTTCTATGTACTTGAAACGTTTAGAAATTTCGGGTTTTAAATCCTTCGCCAATAAAACCGTCTTAGATTTTACCCCGCCGGCTGGCGGCCGTTTTAGCATTACCGCCATTGTGGGGCCAAATGGCGCGGGCAAATCCAATATCTCCGACGCCATTCGCTGGGTGATGGGTGAAACCAGCATGAAACAGCTGCGCGGCAAGAAGGGCGAGGATGTTATTTTTAACGGTTCTTCCACCAAAGGCCAGCTGGGCGCCGCCGAGGTGACTTTAATTTTAGATAACAGCGACCTGCCTCATCGGCAGGCAGGCAGCCGAGTGATGAGCGACTACCCGGAAATTGCCATTACCCGCCGGCTTTATCGTTCCGGCGAAGGCGAGTATTTAATTAACAACAGCCCGGCGCGTCTTTTTGATATTCATTTGCTTTTGGCCAAGGCCCAGTTTGCCGAACATTCTTACAGCGTGGTGGGGCAGGGGATGATTGACCGGCTGCTCACGGTCAGCACCGCGGAGCGCAAAGATTTTTTGGATGAGGCTTCGGGTATTAAAGAATTCCAAATTAAACAGCATCAGGCCCAGCTTAAACTTTGGCGCACCGCGGAAAATATGGCCCAGGCCGAACGGTTGGTGGCCGAAGTGGAACCGCACTTGCGTCTTTTGTCGCGTCAGGTTAAAAAATTGGAACGGCGTCAGGAAGTAGAACTGCAATTACGCGAGACTGAAGAAAAATATTACGCCACTTTGAGTACGCGCAATCAAACCGAAATTAATCGTCTGAACAAAGATTTATCCGGCGCAGAAAAAGAATATCGCGAGGGTTTTAAAGATTTGGAAGTTATTCAAAACGAACTGGCCACCTTGGCCCGCAGCGCCAGCCGGCAGGAAGTTTTTGCGTCACTGCAAACTAAACACCAGGAAGCCGTGCATGCTAAAAATGAACTGGAACGGGAATTGGCGGTGTTGCAGGGTCAGATGCAAACCGAATACTCCGCGGCCGGCAAGCAAAATATTAGCTGGCTGGAAAAAAAGATTTCCGAACTAAAATTCAACCGCGACCAGATTGCCGGAGAGCTCCTGGCCGCCGAAGCCGAAGCTGGCCGGGTTAACCAAACCGTTTTGTCCGAAAAAAATCAGCTGGAAGCCATGGCCATGGCTAAGGCCGAAAAAACGGTGCGTATTTCCCAATTGCAGAGCCAGTTGTTTAAAGATCAATCCGAACAAAATTATTTACAATTTTCCGGCCTGTCGGCCGTAAAGGCCGTTTTGGAAGAGCGTCATAATTTGGGCAAAGTTTACGGCCTGGTGGCCGAACTGGGCGAGGTTGACGAAGAACATCGTTTAGCTTTAGAAGTGGCGGCCGCGGCCCACCTTTCTTCCGTGGTGGTGGAAAACGAGGAAGTGGCCAAAAAAGCCATTGTGCATTTGCGCGAACAACGTTTGGGCGTGGCTACCTTTTTGCCTTTATCCAAAATCCGGGCCAGAGAAAATAATCTGGACGAATCGCTTTTAACCTCGGACGGTGTTATTGGCGTGGCCACGGATTTAATAAAATACGATAAAAAGTTTTCAGAAATTTTTTCCTTTGTGCTGGGCAACACCCTGGTGGTAAAGGATTTAACCTCGGCCCAACGTTTAGGCATCGGCCGTTGCCGAATGGTGACTTTGGCCGGGGATTTGATAGAAAAAACCGGGGTCATGAAAGGCGGTTGGCGCCAAAAACGGCAGGGGACGCCGGGCTTTTCCGCCAAAGTGTTTTTTACCGGCGAGGACCGGCTCAAAGAATATCAGGCGCAGATAGAGCTGGAACAACAGAATATTTTAAGGCTGGAAAAAGAAGCCGAGAACGTTAAAAGCAAAACTATTAATTTGGAAGTGGCCGTTAAAATTGCTTTGGCCAAAGTGGAACTTTTACGTGTCCAGAGCCAGAATGTGGTCCGGGAAACGGCCAATTTGGAAAAAGAACTATCCTTGGCCGCTTCTACGCCCGAAGAATATGGAGCGCAGCTGCAAGAGCTGGGTGTGAATAAAGAAAAATTAATTAAAAATATCGCCGCGAGCGCATCTAAAATAAAAGAACTGGCCGAAGCCATAGAAGGTTTTAACCGCAAGGAAGAAGAGAAAAAACAGCGGGTCTTTAATTTGCAGGAAGAAATGCAGAAAAAGCAAACCGCGTTAAATATTGTGTTGAATAAACGCAATGATTTAAAAATTGAGCTGGCCAAATTGGAAACCAAACAGGAAGATTTGGCCGAAGAAGTTTTAAGTAACATGAATGTCTCGCTCGCTTCTATTATGGAGCGAGGGCCAGCAATTGTGGAGATAGAACAATTGGAAGAAGTGGCCGGTCAGATTCAGAAATTAAAATATCAGTTGAGCTTAATTGGCGGCATTGACGAGGACGTCACCAAAGAATATGAAGAAACCAAAGAGCGGTTTGATTTTCTGGCCACCCAGCTGGAGGATTTAAAAAAAGCCACCGAAGATTTAAATAAAATGATTGCCGAGCTGGATGAGCTGATGAAAAAGAAGCGGGAAACGGCCTTTAGAAAAATTCGCAAAGAATTTGATCGGTATTTTAAAATTTTATTTAACGGCGGTCACGCGGAATTGGAAGAAATTTA
>JBBUBK010000013.1:0-6832 GCA_038058265.1 Patescibacteria group bacterium | reverse complement strand
GCACAACTACCTTTATACCAACTTGTGGTATAAAGGGCTAAGATATGCTAAAATTTGTTGGGAAATTGGGTTATAGCCCTGGGGGCTATAGGGTGATATTATTCTATCAAAAAATATGGAGGAGAGCAATGTTTTTAGTAATTTAGCGCGGGAACTACGAATACGTAATTATAGCCAAAAAACGGTTAAATCGTATATCCATTATAACCGGGAATTATTACGTTTTTGCCAAAAAGACCCCCGAGAAGTAACGACCGAGGATATTAAGGCGTATTTGGACTATTTGGCCCAGGAACATTCCTCGGCCACGGTGGCGGTGGCGTATAACGCCCTACTTTTTTACTACAAACAAATTTGGCACGGGTATAATCCGGATATACGGATAATCCAGATTTACAGATAAAAATTATAAAAATATTATGGAGGAGAAACTTTTGTATAAGGATTTAAGTTATATAATTCGCGGGTTTTTGTTCAAAGTGCATAACGAATTAGGCCGGTTTAGGAATGAAAAACAATATTGCGACGCGCTTGAATTTTTATTAAAAGAGAATAAAATTCCCTATAAACGCGAATTAGTTTTGCCGGAGAGTTTTTTAGGCGAGCAGAAAGGACGGAATCGGATAGATTTCCTTGTTGACGTCAAAATTATTATTGAAGCCAAGTGCGTTTCATTTCTTAATAAAGAGCACTATTTTCAATGTCAACGGTATCTTAATTCTCTTAATTTAGATTTGGCGTTATTAGTAAATTTTAGGTCAAAGTATCTAACTATAAGAAGAATACTAAATTCCAACCGGTTACCGATGTTACGAAAATAACCATCCGGATACATCTGTATATCTGGATGTCATCTGTAAATTTGGATTATAAATATGAAAAACCTACCCAAAATTATCGTTATTTTAGGCCCCACGGCTTCCGGTAAAACGGATTTGGCTTTGAGCTTGGCTAAAAAATTCAATGGCGAGATTGTTTCGGCCGACTCTAGGCAGATTTATAAAAAAATGAGCATTGGCACAGCCAAGCCGGCTGGCGAGTGGCAGGGGAAAAATGGAACCAAAGCGTATGTGGTGGACGGCGTGCCTCACCATCTAATTGATTTTATTGACCCGGGAAAAGATTTTAGTTTGTCTGATTACAAACAAGAAGCCAATAAAATTATTGGCCAAATAATTTATAGGGGAAAGTTGCCGATTGTGGTGGGCGGAACTGGTTTATACATTTGGGCGTTGGTGGATAATTTAGCGATGCCCCAGGTGGCGCCTAATAAAAAATTGCGTCATGAGTTGGAAGTTAAAGATTTATCGGAGCTGGTAGAATTATTAACCAAGCTTGATCCGGATTCGGCGCAAAAAATTGATTTAAAAAATCCCAGGCGGGTACTCCGGGCGCTGGAAGTGGCGATTTTAACCGGTGAATCTTTTTTAAAGCAAAAAAGCCAGGCCGAGCCGTTGTATAATGCCCTGCAAATTGGCCTGCTGTGGCCACGGGAGGACCTTTACGCGCGTATTGAGCAGAGGATAGATAAGATGATGGAACAGGGGCTAATTAAAGAAGTAGAGGCGTTAAATAAGCAAAAATATGGCTGGAATTTGCCCAGCATGAGCAGTTTGGGGTATAAACAAATTGGCGCATTTTTGCGCGGGGAGATTAGCCTGGAACAGGCGGTAAGTGAATTTAAGAGGGATAGCCGGCGTTATGCCAAGAAGCAGATGACTTGGTTTAAGAGGGACAAGAGAATTGAGTGGATTGATAAAAATCATTTAAAGTCTTCTGAAAAATTAGTCAGGGATTTTATTCTGCCACGAGCGAGATTTCGTCGCCCATAAAATCCAGTTTTTGGCCGGTGATGGTGTCCTCGGCCTGGACATGGACTTTGGAGACCAGCGTGTTTTGCGTGGGATTCTTTTTATTAAGGGTAACGGTAAACGGCAGGGCTAAAACATCCACGCTCTCCGGCATGTCGGGAATGGTCCAGGTGAAGCGTTTGGCGCTCTCGTCGTAATTAGCCGTGCCGGCCGGGGGAGTGGTTGGTGTTTCAAACTTAATATCGCCGTAAAGATCGGCGGAAAGAGTAATATTTTTTAGCGGATGAAAGCCGTTGGTGAGCACCCATTTTACCGCGTGTTCTTCTGCTTCGCCGGCCTTGGCGCTTACTTCGTCGCGGCGTTCAAATTTTAAGTCGGAGTTAACCGTGATAATTATAGGATTACTGGAGACGGTTTGCCCGGCCTTGGTACTATCCGTAAAACTGGCCTCGGCCGTGGCGCTTATTTTGTATTCCTTTAAATCCGGTAAAGACAAGCCTTGTCCGGTTTTAAGCGGCAGGCGCACATCCACGGTTATTTCCTGGCCGGCTTTAATTTTGGCCAAGGCCGGAATTTTGGAGCTATTCCAGACCATAACCCCGCGCCGCGCGGTGTCGCTGATTTGCTCGCCGGTAATGGCGCCATCATATTTATCGTTAATTTCTTTCCAATTCAGCAAGCTTATTCTTTTAAGGGCCGGCGCGTCCAAAATTAATTTTAGGGTACCCTTGCTCAAATCCGTTTGGTTATTATTTTTAAAGGAGAGGGTGATGTTAAGCGTGTCGCCTGGCTGGCTGGCTAAATCTTTTAACGAGCCGTTGATGGCTAAATTGAAAGAGAGGATATTTTTGGCCAGTTCGGTTTTGATTTCGGATTCGGCCACTTGGTAGCGTTTTTGTTTTTCGTTCAATGGTAAAAAGAGGCGGGCTTTAATCGGAATTAATCCTTCCGCGTTCTCGCTAAATTTACCTTGGACCCTAAACACAAACTCGGTGGGCGCGGGCGAGGAGGTGGGCGTGATGATACTTATCAACCATTTGTTGTTTTGGATTTTAGGCGAAGAAGAAACCAGATAAAAATTTTCCGGCCAGAGCGGTTCCAATTCCAGTTTGTTTACCGGCCAGGGCTCATTACTGCTTACTTTAAAGGTAATGGCCACTTCTTGGCCGGTGGTTATTTTATCCGGCGCTGAGATGGAAATTTTTAAAGGCGAACGGTCAATTTGCGTTTCCAGGGTGGCTGCCTTTTTCATTTCGGAATTAAAGTTGGCCGGCTGGTAATTTAGAAAGATGCGCCAGGAAAATTTTTGGTCTAATGAGCCATAAGACCGGCCGGTAATGGCGAGACTGCCTTCCCCGCTCGGATTAATGTTGTCCAGCGTCCATTCGGTATGGCCGGCGTTGCTGGAAGAAATCGAACTGGCCGTAAAGACAAAGCCTTCCGGGTAATTAACCGAGAGCACGGCGTTGGTAAGCGCGGTTTGGTCGTTGTTTTTATAGTTAATGGTGTAGGTGGTGGTGGCGCCCAGGGCGGTAAATTGCGGACCAATAATTTCCAAATTAATATTAGACTCGGAAAATTTATCGGCCGATGGTAACAAGAAAAACCCGGCCCAGGCCAGCCCGGCGACCAAAGCGCCAACAACTAGCACCGTAAAGAAAAACCCTAAAACCGGACTGCCTCTTTTAACTTTTTGAATTTCTCTCATGTTGGGTATTTTACCGCCTTCATCTTCGTAAATAGATTCCAGCCGGCGGTCAATTTCTCTTTTGCTCGGCATTGTTTCTTTTTTAACCGGCGGTCGGCGGCGTACCACCTTTTTTCTGGACTTGGCCTTGGCGGTTAACGGTTTAGCGGAAAAATTTGGCGTGGGTTCGGGCATATATTTAAAATTTTCAATTATCAATCCCGAGTCCTCGGGACAATTTTCAATTATTATTTTTTAATCATAATTAAACTCCAAACGGCATCTTGTGTCAGCTGGAGTTTGTTAATAGTGGCGCCGTTGGAGGCCAGGTTTATGTTTTGGCCTTCCGACCAATAGGGCCGCCAAGTTTCGGGGAAAACAAGTTGGCTTTCAAAATCGCTCTTGGCCCCGGATTGCCGCTGGGCGATAAGCTGGTAATTAAACATCTCCGGCGCGCTGGCAAAAATTTCTTTCCATTTTTCGGCAATGGTAGCGGTGTTTTGCCGGGCTAATCTAAATGGCAGGCGATAAACAAATTGGATCCGGCTGGTTTGCCCGGGGTCGGTAATAACCCAGTTGCCAAAAGCGGTTTTGCCGAATTCCTCGGTTACTCTAGTACCGGAAGCACGGTCTATTTTTATTTCTTTTTCCAGTTCCGCCAGCCATGGGTCTTTTCTTGTCCATTTTTCCGGAACTTTAAAACGATTTTCATCCGGCCAGCTAAAGCCTCCGGCCGAAATAAGTTCGCTGCCCTCCGGCACATAAACGCGGATATAATCAATATTGGTTTCGCCGTATAATTTTTCTCCGGCCGCGCCGGTGTGTTCGCGCGTCACGGTGACGGCGTCTATCACCGCGCCGCCCTCATCAATTACGGCCTGGTGCTCTATGGTTTGTTTAATTTTGGCGTCGGTTTTTTGTCCTTGGATATTGGTATTTACCACCATTAAATAATCCTGGGTCTCTTTGGTGGCTAAAATTTGTCCGCCCCAGCCAAAAGATTTAATATCGGCCTCGGCCGCGGTATCAGCAAAGTAGGCCTGGATTTCTTTTTGGGTTAAAGCTTCCTGCAGGTTGGTAAGCAGTGGTAATAAATTTTGCGGCTGGATGTTTTTAAAATAGTCCATAAACTTTGGCGCCAGGTCGGCCAAAATTTGTTTGGGTTTGTTGGCCTTTTTTTCAGGGCCAGTTTCTACCACCTGTTGAATGGTGGCTACGGCGTTATCCGCGGTTAAAGTTAAGTTTCGCTTCCCATCGGTTAAGGGTCCCATAATGGCCAGCAGGCGCTCCAAAACCGTAGCGTTAATGGCAATCACGCCGTCGGCGCTCATACCCCTGCTTTTGCGTAAGAACCAAATCATTTTATCGGCGCTGGCCGGAAAATCCGGAAACCAGTTGGCATCCTGAAACTCCCAACGTTTGTTGGACAAGAGAAGCGGGGTAGGCGGTTCCACATATTCGCTCAGCTGGCCTTGCAGGTCGTAAGTCCCGCCAGCCGGGATATCCATTTTAATAATCTGTCCGTCTTTTATGTCCAGCAGGGCAAAACTGCCCATAAAGCCGCCGGTGGGCCTAAGTTCGTCCGGATTTTGAAAAACCAATAGATACCGGCGCAAGCCCTCGCCGCCAAAAATTTCCTGAAGCGACTGCCCCAGATTATTTATGTTTTTTAGATCATTTAAAATAGCCGTAAAGAGCAGGCGAAAATCTTTGAAAGGCGCCTGATATTCCAAAGGCAAAACATCTTCTTTAACCCCGCTTAAATTTTCCAGCGCCCCCTGGTAATTGGGGATAGCGGCGTTAAGCGAATTTATGATAAGTCCCAGGCGGGCGGTGAGGGTGCCGGAGGCGTTTTGTTCGCCTTGAGAGAGAGCGGTAAAGAGAAAGGAATTGCCGGCGGCGATTTTTTGTCCGGCTAAAATTATTTTTTGGCGGCTGGCCACTTCCTGGTTAACCACTGGAATTACCGAAACAATAGCTTGTAAAACACGGTGTTCGTTGGCCATGGCGGCTACCGCCTGATCCAGATTTTTGGTGGCCGCGGTTAAGGATTTTTGAGCCAACGGCAAATCGGCATGGAATAGGGCGGCGGTGGAATCCTGCAGGGCCAAAAAGCCGTCCGTGCCGTTCTCGGCGATTTTTTGGGTGGTGTTTTTTAAGCTTTGATAATAACTTTTAGCCTGGGTGGGAACAATTAAGATTACGGCCAAGCAAATTACGGCCAGGGCCAAACGTTTCGTGGAAATTTGCTTTCCAAAATTATTTCTAATTTTATAGATAGTATTATATAGAGAAGCGGCCAGTTGGTTTATTTGCAGAACTACCGGTTCGTTTTCGTCTTCAACTTCAGCCTCTTCGGACAAATCAATTTTAAGTTCCGGCGTTGGAATTTTGGCCGACGTCTTAAGATTGTGATAAAAATGATAGAGCGGCATGGCTGATTCTCGCGGTTTAGACGTTTCCACTTTATCCCAAAATTCGGATTTGGTATTTTTTAAATTTATAAGATGCGGTGATGGGGAGGTGTTGCCGGTAGTGTGGTGAACAAAAAACTTGACCAGGGGAGAGCTATGTTTGGTTTTTTGAGATGACAAAAATAGCGGGCAGGTGGATTTGTTATGCCCTGGTTTTTGGCAGAAAGCGCAACGGCGTAATTGTGGTTTTTTATTTTTGCCTCCCATGGTTATATTATACACTATTTTGGTAGAGATTCAAAGTCTTGGCCGCGGTTTTATTCCAAGAATATGTCTTTAACAATTTCTGGCCGTTTTCCAGGAGTTTTTGGCGTAAATTTTGGTCATTTAATCCCAAATTAAGGGCCTGGGCCAGGGCCATTTTGTCCTGTGGATTAAAAAATAGGGCGGCGTCTTTTAAAACTTCGGGCAGGCAGGAAGCGGAAGAACTGGCTACGGGCAAATTATAACTCATGGCTTCCAGCGGTGGCAGGCCAAAACCTTCGTAGAGCGAGGGAAAAACATAAAGCGAGGCGTTTTGGTATAAGGCCGGCAGATCTTGGTCGGGAATGAAATCGGTAAAAATAACATTATTAATTTTTTCTTTGGCCACCAGTTTAATTAATCGCTCGTAGAAATAATTTTTCTTACCGGCCAGCACCAGCTGATATCCGGTTCCAAATTTTTCCATAAAAATTTTCCAGGCAGCCAAAAGCGTTTCTAAATTTTTATGCGGGTAAGCCACGCCGACATATAATAAGTAGGGTTTGGTTATTTTATAATTTTTGAGCACTGTACTCGTTTTGTCATCCTGAGCAACAGCGAAGGATCTCTGTCCCAACTCGTGGCCGGACAGAGATTCTTCACTTCGCTTCGCTTCG
>JBBUBK010000012.1:0-1321 GCA_038058265.1 Patescibacteria group bacterium | reverse complement strand
TGGCGAGTTTGTACATTAGTGTTTTTGAGCCCGGAGCGTCTTTACGCCCGGGCTTTTTTATTTTTAGAAGTTGGGGATAACTTTGGCCTTTTATCTTGTTGGCCGGCGGGCAAGAGATGTGGTATAATATCACCATGATTTTGAACCGGTATCAAAAAATTAAAACCCGCTGGCAGGGGCTTTCGCCGCGCCACAAAACCGGGGTAATTTTTTTGGCTTGCCTTTTAGTGTTGGGCGGTTTATGGTGGCTTGGTTTTGGCGAGACAGCTCAAGCTGTAGAGGCAAAAGATGCTGTAGTTAAGGCGGTTTCCAGCGAAGTTACCGGCGGTATTACCGGTTTTGTTTCCGGTATTTTAATGGGCATCGCCACCTTTTTTATGCGGCTGGCGATTTTCTTCATGAAGTTTTTGTTGGAGGTGGCCGGTTATAACAACTACTTGGATTCCACGGCGGTGAATATCGGCTGGGTCATGGTGCGCGATATCTCCAATATGTTTTTCGTGGTCATTTTACTCCTGATCGCTTTTGGCACCATTTTGGGCATAGAGCAATATGAATGGAAAAAACTTTTAATAAAATTTGTCTTTGCCGCCATTCTGGTAAATTTTAGCCGGGTTATCGCCGCCTTAATTATAGACGCGGCCCAGGTGGTAATGATTACTTTTTTAAATGGCGTGGCGGCCACGGCCGGCGGCAATCTTATCAACGCTTTTAAATTAGATAAACTTTTGAGTTTTAACCCCGATATTAAACCCGATGATTTGGATAACATGCAAGTTATCTTGGCCGGTGTCGCGGCCGTGTGGTTTTCGGCCATGTCGGCCGCGGTCATTGCCGGTTACGTCATGATTATGGTGGCGCGTTTGGTGATGCTCTGGATTTTAATCGTGCTCTCGCCCTTGGCTTTTTTATTAAATGTTTTACCGCAAACGCAAAAGTACGCCAGCCAATGGTGGACCGAATTCGGCAATCATGTGGTCGTGGGCCCGATTTTAGCTTTTTTCTTATGGCTGTCTTTTGTCACCGTGGGTTCCGGAAATATTCACGATGAAATCAGCGAGAATAATAACTACGCGATAACGGAGGAAGCGGCGATCGCCGATACTAACGTTAGCGTGGGCCAGCAAACCTCCGCCGGCGTGAGCGAGGTTATGAAATGGACTAACATGGCCGGATTTTTTATCGCCATCGGCATGCTTTTTGCCGGCATCAAAATAACCATGTCGCTCAATACCATTGGCGGGACCATGTTTGGCAAAGCCGTGGAATACGGCAAGAAAGCCGCCATGATCGGCAGTGGCGCCGCGGCCGGGTTGTGGTT
>JBBUBK010000011.1:0-4162 GCA_038058265.1 Patescibacteria group bacterium | reverse complement strand
CCCCTTGACAAACTCTTTAATCTATGGTATACTGCAGGGTTGCTTCAAAAAGTAATACAACGAAGTGGAGACAACCGTACCGCAATTGCCAAGGCAAGTGGTACGCAGGAAAGATTTAGTGGAAATAGGAAAATGCTCATGTTTAGCACAATTTCCGTCCCACGTGAGTATCTTCCCGTGTCCACGACAAGCATGGAGATGAGTTAGTGGATAGTACCGGCTTTACCGCTCGTCTACTCCTTTAACTCATCTTCTTGGATGCGGTTTCTCTGGGGGTTTTACCCCCAACAAATATAAAACTCCTCCGTCCCGAGTTCTCGGGATCGGAGGAGTTTTGATTTAGTTTAATTCCAGCGGTAATGGTTCTGTGCCGGCGGGTGTGCTGGTGGGCGGGCCGGTGGCGGCAGTCTTGCCTACCAGACAAATTTTGGGCAAGGATCGATAATAACTGTCAAAAACTCGGTCAATTTTTTCTCCGCTTGGGGTAACGCGGGTATAGGTAAAGCTGGCCACCGCGCCGCGAAAAGCATTCTGGCACTTCTTCTCTCCCGGCTTAAGATTATCCACCTCAATATCCTTGGGTTCGCCGGCCGGAATCCAGCGGCTCACGGTGGGGTGGGTATACCAGCCCTTGCGGCCGTCGCTCTTGCCCCAGAGCGTAAAAGTAAGCTGTTGTTTCTTATAATCAATTTCGGCTTGGAGCAGAAGATAATTGCCGGTGTCATTTAAAAATTTAAAATCTACCAGCGGTTCATAAAGCGTGGCGTCAGTACCCGGGTTGCCATTAACCGGGTCGGCATAATACCCCACCACCAACGAATGGTTGCGCCGTTCGGTAATCGGCATGCCGGCATTCATGGCCATTCTAAAAAGCGTGGTGCCAATCTGGCACATACCGCCGCCGATTTCTTTTAAAATCCGGTCGCCCTTAATTACATCCTCGGGCAAAAAGCCATTCTCGGCCGTAAATGATCCGGCATATTTAATGGCCGAAAAAGCCTCCCCCGGCTTAATGAGCGTGCCATTAAGACGTTTAACGGCGTTGGCGATATTTTTAATGCGGTTGGTGTGGCTGTCTTTAAAGGTGGTAATGCCCACGCCTAAAATTTCCGAGATGCCCAGGTTATTAATCGCGGTCACCTTAACCTGCGACTCGGTGATTTTTACCACCAAACCCACGGTCTGAATCACTTCAGCGGGCCGATAATTTCGCTCTAAGAAAACGCGATTAAGTTCCTCAAAAGTTTTGACCGCGTCCAAAGTCAACCCCGGCCGACTGGCCTGAAACTCTTGAACCTTGTCCCCGGCCATCACAAACTTGGCATCCTGCGGCGGCTGGTCCACCAACGGTCGCAGGCTATTTAGATATTCCAAAACCTCGTTTTTCTTAAGGCCCAGAAGCAAGTTGCCGTTTTCATCGCGCTCGCCGGCGAGCCAAGCGCCGTACTGCTCCCGCTTAACAGTCCAATCGCGCCTAACTTGCGTTTGCGGATCAATATAGTTGAGCGAGAGGTCGCCATAACTTAAAACCGCCTCCAAATTACCGGCGAGTTTGGACAAATCATCGGCCGTTATCCGCGGCTTAAACTCCTGGGGCGTGAGCTTAATCAATTCAAAAGAAAGCGCCGACAAATTATCGGTAATTTTTTCCAAAACCTGTTCGTTGTTATAAACCCAGCCCGGACGCTCCGGAACAATTTGGTAAGAGAGCGGATTAAACTGGGTAATTTTAATGGCCGCGTCATGCGGCTGGTCGCTAAGCGGCAAAAGATGGTCGTCAAGCCGTTCAAAAAAACTGTTTTTATCCACGATGGTTTTAACCGGGAGACGCCGCGGCGAAAGCAAGCGCATCTCCCAGGGCGCTATTTGCCTCTCCCACCAGCTGCCCGAACGGCCGGTTAAAAGAGCGCGGGCCGCCAGATCATCGCTGTCCAATATCACCGGCGGCGTCACGCTTTCGCTGGAGATAAACGGATCAATTTCTATTTTTTTGATTTCACCGCGGCTGTCCACGGCGAGCAGGTCTATCCCTTCGCGCCAGAGGCGATTATTAAAATTTTCCACCAGACCCTTAACCTCAGCCGCGGTCATGCCGCCCAAATGATACTGGCCCGCGTAAACACCCGGGTAAACTTTATTTTCGTAAATTTTAAGATAGCCCCAATCACCGCCCGCGATTAAAATAACCAAAAATAAAAAACCGACCAGAATAAAGGCGGTAATTTTCCATTTTTTTTTAATTTCTTTTTTAAATTTTGTAAAAAAATCCCCTAACATGTAATTACTCCTCCACCACAAAAACTGGAATGTTTTTGTCGGTTCTATTTTTGGTAAAACGCACGGTTAAAATACCGTTTTTATATTCGGCGCGGCACAATTCCGGCCTAACCTCCACCGGCAGCACAATCGTGCGCGAAAATTTGCCCCAATAATTTTCCTGGCAGGCGTGTTCGGCCTGGGCCGGGATAGGAGAAAAACGCGAACCGCGGATGGTTAATAAATCGTTATGCAAATGAAGTTCCACGTTTTCCGGCGACGTGCCGGCCATGACCGCCACAATTACCAGTTCCCCGGCGGTTTCGGCCACATCCACGCACAATTGACCCTCTTCTTCTTTATCCTCCCAATGTTTTTTGGCGGCGTCTCTTAGCCCCCCAAAAAAATCCAAAACCGGATCCTCGCCCAAAGGCAGCTCCACCGGCAAATTAATTTTTTCTTTTTGCTCAAACATACTATTTATTAGTATACACCCTCTCCACCTGCTTGGCGATATCGTCCCAGTCAAAATTCTGTTTTATAAAATGCACCGCCCGCGCGGCGTGGCGTTTGACGCCTTCCGGAAAATCCAACAGATACTCCAGCATTTCAAATAAATCGTCCGCGCTTTGGGATTTAAAAACAAACCCGGCATGGTCAATGCTTTCTAAATTTTCGGGAATATCGCTCACTAAGACGCAAGTGCCATAGCTCATGGCTTCTAAAATAGTGGTGGATAGGCCTTCCGCTTCGGAGGGGTGGACATACAAGTAGGCGTCCGCAAAAAGCTGAGCCAGGGTTTCTCCGGTTTGCATTCCGGTAAACACCACGTGCGGCGTGCCCTCGGCAATTTTACGCAAATACTGCACGTAATCGTCCGAATAGCTGGGCGCGCCCGTGATGACCAATTTGCGGATAACCCCGCCCGGCCAGTTGGCGCCGTCGGTGCCGTAAACGCGGATAAGTTTTTTGTAAGCCTCAATTAAATAATGAATGCCCTTGTGCTTTACCAGCCGGGCCACGGTTAAAATATATTCGCCTCGTCTTAAATCAAACCGGCGGATTTTGTAATCATGGGTGGCCGCCTCGCGGTTAAAATTAACGCCATTGGGAATATAAACAGTGTTTCTTTTAAAGCGATGCTGGCAGTAATCAGCAATGGCGCGCGAGACGGCAATGGTGACGTGCGGAAAGTGGCAGGCGGTCCACTCGCCCCAGCCCAAATACCACCGCGCCAACCAGCCCCATTTTTTATGAAAGCGATCAATACTGTGGAAAGTTACCACCACTTTGGCGCGCGGCTTAAATACCCGCGGAATCCAGGCCAAGGTGGACGGCCCAACGCCGTGATAGTGGATGACATCCACTTTTTGAAAAAGCGCGTGCAAAGTGGCTAAAAAAACATGAGTGATGGTGTCCAAATTTTTGGTGGGGATGGAGGGCAGATAAACTATTCTAACGCCTTGGTACGACCGAGGTTTTTGCGCGTTTAATCGCGACCGGGAATAAACCAAAACCTCGTGCCCCTGTTTAACCAGGCGCACGGACAACTCTTCCACATGGCGTTCTATTCCCCCGCCCTCGCCCGTGAAAGGAATGATTTTTTGGCCGACCATGGCGATACGCATAGGGAGATTTTTTGAACTATTTTTTATTCTTTTTCGGTTTTTTAACGTTCTTTTTCTGGGCGTTGTTTCCTTTCGCCATAAAAAATACGATTAAATGAATTAAACTATTAGTAGTATACCATAAACTATGCGATTTGTCACAAAAATTGACTTTTTTTATTTTTCTGATACAATTGGTAGCAATTTGGAGAGGTGGCTGAGTGGTCGAAAGCGGCAGGTTGCTAACTTGTTGTAGGGCTTTAAAACCTTACCCAGGGTTCGAATCCCTGCCTCTCCGC
>JBBUBK010000010.1:7652-11786 GCA_038058265.1 Patescibacteria group bacterium | reverse complement strand
AATTTATGAGGCGAGATGTCATCGACAATGTCCAAGTAGTGGAACCGCCTTTGGAGGAATTAACCAAGAAAAAATCCGGGTTTAAGCGCGGCTGTCTCACTGGTTGCGGCTGCGTGATTATTTTTATAATCGGCCTGGTTATTTTTTTGCGCGTAGCGACCGGCCCGGGCCCGCAAACTTTAAAAACCGTTCCGGCCAGCTGGCCGGCCGATATTCCGGTTTATGATAAAGACGCCATAGAAATAATTACTTTTATTTCCGGTAAATATAAAAACCGCTCTTTGGAAATTGCCGCTTTCTTTCCTAAAATAATCCTCTCTCCCCTGCTCCTATCTACCGAGGGCAACACCACCACCGACCGGTCGCTGAACAGTTTTTGGAAAATAATCACCACACCGGTGGGCGACCACCGCGACACGGTGCAGGTGGAATGGAGAAACCTGGACGCTGAGCCGAGCTTTGTGATTGGTTATTATAAAAAAGAATTAGTCAAAAAGAAATTTAATATTGACGTGGAAAGCGAAGGCCAGGGTGTAAAACAATTTTCTTTCAGCCGCGCCGATGGGGTAAGCGGTTCGCTTTACGCGCAAGGCGATGAAACCGCCGGGCCCGGCACCGATTACGCCATTTTAACCGTTAATCTGCCGCCCACCAAATAATTTCATGCTAAAAAGAATTCTTAACGGACAATCTTCCACTATTACCAGCGCCGCCATAATTATCGCTGGCGCTTCTTTTGTTAGCCGTCTTATCGGGCTGGCGCGCGACCGCATTTTGGCGCATTATTTTGGCGCCGGTCCGATTATTGACGCTTACTACGCTTCTTTTAAAATTCCCGACCTGGTCTACAACCTGCTTATCGCCGGGGCGCTCACGGCTGGCTTTATTCCCACCTTTACCAAACTTTTTGACTTAGGAGACGATAAAAACCCGGCCTGGGATCTCGCCAGCAACATTATAAATATTTTAGGGCTGGCCCTGATATTTTTATGCGGCTTGGGGATTATTTTTGCCGCGCCCCTGGCGGTTATTATTGCCCCGGGATTTGCCCCTGCCAATCAGGCCTTGGTAATTTCCTTAACCCGGATTATGTTTTTGTCGCCGCTCTTACTGGGTCTCTCCATGGTGCTGGGTGGAATATTACAATCGCTGCGCCGTTTTGTGCTCTACGCTATTGCCCCTATTTTTTATAACTTAGGTATTATCGCCGGCGCGGTGGGGCTTTACCCTATTTTTGGCCCCGTTGGTTTGGCTTGGGGCGTAATCCTGGGCGCCCTACTACACTTAACCCTGCAAATTTATGGCGCCTATGATGCCGGCTATCGCTGGCGCTGGCGTTTTAATTTTAAAGACAAAGCCACGCGCTTAGTGGGCAAACTTATGATACCGCGCACCTTGGGTTTGGCCATGACCAATATTAACGCTGTGGTGGTGACGATGCTGGCTTCGTTTTTGCCGGTAGGTTCTGTGGCGGTTTACAACTACGCCAACAACCTCCAGTGGTTCCCTATTGGACTAATAGGCATTCCTTTTGCTTTGGCCGCTTTTCCTATTTTATCCGCGGCGGCCGCTAAAAACGACGAGCCAAATTTTGTTAAAACTTTAAGCGCCACGGCCGGCCAAATTATTTTTTTAATCATCCCGGCTTCCGTGCTTATTATGCTTTTACGCGCCCAAATTGTGCGCGTGGTTTTGGGCACCGGACAATTTGACTGGGTGGCCACTATCAACACCGCCGACGCTCTGGCTTTTTTTGCTTTGGGTCTTTTTGCCCAGGCGCTTATTCCGCTTCTCGCTCGCGCCTTTTACGCCTTAGCCGACACCAAAACACCTTTTGTCATCAGTCTTATTTCCGAGCTTATCAGTATCATTGCCGCCCTGCTCCTGATGGATTCGCTGGGGGTGGCCGGACTGGCTTTAGCTTCGTCCATTGGCGCTATTTTAAACTTTGCGCTTTTAACCATTTATCTGCGGCAAACCACCGGCAATCTGGATGAAGCCGTAATTCTGCCCACGCTTTACAAAATAGCTTTCGCCGCTTTGGTGATGGGGCTGTCTATCCAGTGGCTCAAATATCCGCTGGCTAAAATTTTTGACCAGCATTATCTTTGGGGTATTTTAGGCCAGGGGCTTTCGGCCGGGCTGGTCGGCCTCTTTATCTACATCGCCCTCTGCCACCTTTTAAAAGTTCCCGAATATTTACATTTTAAACAAAGCTTTCAGCGACGTTGGCTTAAGTTTGTTAATATAGAAACGACCGAATCGTTTGAAACGAAAGAATAATTATGCCCCCCAGCACTAGAAGCCTGCGGCTTCAGTGCGGGGCAAGCAACGACTTACTATGTCATATTTAAGAAATTTCTGTATTATTGCGCATATTGACCATGGCAAGTCCACTCTGGCGGATCGTTTTTTAGAATTGACCGGCACTGTGGCCAAGCGGGACATGAAAAACCAGCTTTTGGACTCTATGGATCTGGAACGGGAAAGAGGTATTACTATTAAACTCACGCCGGTGAGAATGAATTACGAGCTTGAAGGAAAAAAATATATTTTAAATTTAATTGATACTCCGGGCCATGTGGATTTTAACTATGAAGTTTCCCGGTCGCTGGCGGCCGTGGAGGGCGCCATTTTGCTGGTGGACGCTACCCAGGGCGTACAAGCCCAAACTATTGGCAACTTGTATCTCGCGCTGGAACAAAATTTAACTATTATCCCCGTCATCAATAAAATTGACATGCCCATTGCCAATGTGGCTAAAACCAAAGAAGAAATTATTCATCTTTTGGGTTGTAAGGAGGAAGATATAATTTTGGCTTCGGCTAAAACCGGCGAGGGCGTGGATAAAATCCTGCGCGCCGTGCTGGAAAAAATTTCTCCTCCCGCGGATAATATCTCTAAACCGGCGCGGGCTTTAATTTTTGATTCCACTTACGACGACTATCGCGGAGTGGTGGCCTCGGTGCGCGTGGTGGACGGCGAGATAAAAAAAGGCGACAAAATTTATTTGATGTCTTCCCATACTCCGGCTGAAGTTTTGGAAATCGGTTATTACACTCCCAAATTTAAACCGGCCGATAAATTACTTAGCGGTGAAATCGGCTATATCGTCACCGGTTTAAAAGAAGTGCGCGACTGCCGTGTGGGCGACACCATCACTCACGTAGCGGTTAAGGGCGCTCAAATCACGACCACTCCCCTGCCCGGCTACAAAGAGGTTAAGCCCATGGTCTTTGCCGGCATCTTTCCAAAAGAAGGCGACGCCTATCAGGATCTGCGTGACGCCATTGATCGGCTCAAACTTAGCGACTCTTCCTTGATTTATGAACCGGAATCCTCCCAGGCCCTGGGTTTTGGTTTTCGTTGCGGCTTTTTGGGCATGCTTCACCTGGATATTTTTCAGGAACGGTTAAAACGGGAATTTAACATTGAACTGATTATCACCGTGCCCAGCGTGGCTTATAAAATAATTAAAACCGATGATAAGGAGTTGATTGTAAACAGCCCCCAAGCCATGCCCGACCCGGCGCATTTAAGAGAAGTTTTTGAACCCTGGATGACCCTGGATGTTATTACTCCCAAGGATTATGTGGGCAATGTGATGGCGCTGGTGACCGAACGCCGCGGAGAATACATTAACACCGAATATTTAAGCTCCGGCGCGGACCAAAGGGCGGTCTTGCATTACAAAATTCCACTGGCCTCGCTCGTCACCGATTTTTATGATAAACTCAAAACAGTCACTTCGGGTTATGCCAGTATGAACTACGAATATATCGGTTACGAACACACCGACGTGGTTAAAATGGATATTATGGTGGCCGAAGAGCCGGTGGAGGCTCTTTCTACCCTGGTGTGGCGCGACGAGGCCTACAAAACCGGCAAAAAAATTGTGGATTCGCTAAAAGATTCCTTGCCCAAACAGCAGTTTGTGGTAAAAATTCAGGCGGCCATTGGCGGTAAAATTATCGCAGCCGAACGGCTTAGCGCTTTGCGCAAAGATGTTTTGGCCAAAATGAGCGGCGGCGATTACACCCGCAAAATGAAGTTGTTACAAAAACAGAAAAAAGGTAAAAAACGGATGCTGTCTCACGGCAAGGTGGATATTCCGGCGGAGACATATTTAGCGGT
>JBBUBK010000010.1:0-7552 GCA_038058265.1 Patescibacteria group bacterium | reverse complement strand
CACAAAACCATAAAAGCGTTGTGGACGGTGGTCGCCCTCGTGGGCATTTTGGCCATGCTATTTTTCACCATGCTACCCATGTTTCAGTAATATGCTTTACTTGCGCAAATATCAATTAGATATTATTTTTTTATTTTTCGCCCTCCTGCTGATTTTGAACCTGTTTTTTTACGGCCTTAAATTTTTAGGCGCCGATCCGCGCCTTTACGAATGGTATGTGGGCGGGCCGCTGATAATTTTTTACGCGGTTTATCTCTGGGGCATCCGGCAAAAAATAAACATCGGCGACCGCCGCGCGCTTACCCCCAAAACTACTATTTACTGGTTTGTTTTGAGTGTAATACTTTTTTTAAGCGCGGATGGACCACTGCCGGCCCGGGAATATTGGACCATACAAACTATGTTTATTATTTTTACCATTTTGCTCGCCGATAGTTATTGGGATTTTAAAAAATTGAGTTTAAGAACTTTGTTTAAAGAAGGCACTAATAGTTAGCCCATGTCCAAATGGATCATACAACCCATGCCCGACGCCGAATTTCTGGCCTTACATCCGGAACTGCCGCCCTTGGTGGCGCGGTTATTGTGGAACCGGCATTTACGCACCCAGGAACAAATTGACGAATTTTTAAATCCGGATTATTTACAGGATATTCATGATCCTTTTTTATTTAACGACATGGCCAAGGCCGTAACCATTATTTTTACCGCGATCGCCGAACAAAAAAGAATCGTAGTTCACGGCGACTACGACGCCGACGGAGTCTCAGCCACGGCCATTCTTTATAACTGCCTCAAAAAAATGGGGGCGAAACATGTGGATATTTTTATCCCCCACCGCGAAATTGACGGCTACGGTTTAAACTTAAAAACCGTGGAAGAATTTTTAAAACAAAAGGACGAGCTAATTATTACCTGCGACTGTGGGATTAGTAATTTGCCGGAAGTCACCCTGGCCAAAAAGAACGGCTTACAGGTTATTATTACTGATCATCATTCTATCCCGCCGGAAATTCCGCCGGCCGACGCTATTATCCACCCCAAAATTCCCGGTGAAAAATACCCTGACAAAGGGCTCTGCGGCGCGGCCGTGGCCTTTAAATTGGTTCAAGGGCTGTTAAAACGGCATAAGGAGGAAGGCAAACAGCTTATAGGCGAACAGAGCCACGAGAGTTTTGAAAAATGGCAATTGGACTTGGTGGCCATTGCCACTATCGGCGATATGGTAACCCTGCTCGGCGAGTCGCGGACTTTAACCCGCTATGGGCTGACCGTGCTTAATAAAACAAAAAATTTGGGACTGCGTTATTTAATGCATGTGGCTGGATTAGTGGATGAAAACGGCGCGCCCAAACGCGGGGCGTTAAACAGCCACAATGTGGGCTTTCAAATTGTCCCCCGGCTTAACGCCGCCGGCCGGATGGATCACGCCAACAGCGCTTTTGGACTTTTAATCGCTAAAACCGAAACCGAAGCGCAGGAGCTGGCCGCGCAATTAAATAAAAACAACACCGACCGTCAAAAAATGACGGAGGTGGTGGTAAAAGAAGCCCGAGAACAAATTAAAACCACCCATCAGGAAGATAACGCCTGTTTGTTTGTACTGGGCGACGCCTGGCCCACCGGCCTCTTGGGATTAGTGGCCGGAAAATTAAAAGATGAATATTACAAGCCGGTCTTAGTAATGAACCGCGCCGAGGGTGAAATTAACGGTTCCGGCCGGAGCATTGAAGAATTTGATTTGATCGCCAACCTGCAAAAGTTGGATAAATATTTTTCTAAATACGGCGGACATCCGCAAGCTTGCGGTTTTTCTTTAAAAAATGAAAAAGAATTGGAAAATTTTAAACAAGCGCTGGAAAAAAGCGCTCACAAAACTTTAAAACAAGTGGAGCTGGTACCCAAAATTCTGGTGGACGCCGAGGTGGATCTGGATGAAGTTAATTGGAAGCTGTTTGATTTACTGCAAAAATTTGAACCCTTTGGGCAAAACAATGAAGAACCAAAATATGCCGCTTACGGCCTAACCGTAACCGGCATTTCTCCGGTGGGCCAGGACGGCAGACACTTGCGCCTGATGGTAAAACACAATTCCACGGTCATTAGAAAAACCATTGGCTTTGGTCTGGGTGATATTAATCGTTGTGAAGTGGACTGGAAAACCTGCCTCCAGCCGGGTGATAAGGTGGACATGGTGTTTACCGTGGGCGTTAACGAATGGAACGGCAACCGCGAACTCCAACTCACGATAGAAGATATTAAAAAAGGATAACATCGCATTCGTGTTATCCTTTTTTAATATCTTGATTTAGCCGTTCCGGATTTCTTTTTCCAGATCCACCCATTTCTTCTTTAATTCTTTCACCAGCATATTTTTCATTTCCAGGGCCATTTCTTTTTTAGCCGCGTATTCTTCCACGGCGCGCTCCACCAAAGCATCATACATTTCTTTGGTCGGGCCTTCCAGCTGTTTTAAGCTCTCTTTAAGCTGGGCGTAAAGAGGTTGGGCATGTTCCAATAGCTTGGCCCGCATTTCTTTGCCCTTGGGGGTGGCGTTAAGCCACATCAACGCCGCGCCGAGCAGGCCGCCTAAAAATAAACCTTTTTTGAAATGACCCATAGAATTAAAGGTTAAAAATTAAGAACAATCAATAATTTTAGGTGCCGCAGCCGGCATTGGCTCCACCGCTCGCGGCAGCGGTATTGCCAAAGCCCGGACCGACAGCCGCCGCGCTTAAGGTTTGCGAGCATTCCGCCGGCGGACTCACAAAACCGGAACAAATAAGCTGTTTAACCGCTTCCGGGGTGCGCGCGCTGCTGACTTCCACGCCGTTTAAAATTAAAGTGGGCGAACCTTGCACGCCGTAAGTTTGATTCAAATCCGCATTGACCGGATATTGCGGAAACCGGCCGGAAAGCCAGGTGCTTTGATCGTTGTATTTATCCAGGATACCGAATTTTTTATTAGTGTCATTAACACAGCTCGCAAGCGAGCTTTCGCTTACGCCGGCTTCGGTCAAACACGCTTTATAGTCATCCTTGCCGGTAAAACATTTAAGATAAGGAATAAATTTAGCGCTAAAATTTTTGGCCAAACAATACTGACGGGTATTTTCCTCCAGCTCTTTAAGCCCATGCATGGCGTAAGAGACAAACTTGATGGAAAAATCGGCTTTGTTTTTTAACAATTCCCAAGCCGGCAAAAAGGCCTTTTCCATCTGCAAGCCATAGGGACAATAGGACATTACAAAGAGTTCCGCCTTGGGCCGGTCGGTTTTGGTTACAGCTGTTGCCGGAGGCGTCGCATCCTGCTGATTATTAGCCACCGCGGCTGTATCATCAACTTTGGCCTGAACATTGGCGCCAGCTTTACCGCTATAATTTGTTACCAGCATTACCACAAAACCGATGGTGCCAATTAGAAGCACGCCAAAAATTAAACCCGCAATCAGCGCGCTTTTGGGGTCTAAATTATCAAAAAAGGATTTTTTTTCTTCCATATAAATAATGTTAATTAATTTATCATTTCTAAGATACTATTATATAACATTTGCAAATCCTTGGCAAGAAGCTCCGGATTGTCGGAAAGCTCCAATATTTTTCGCGTATCTTTAATTTTCCGGCCAGCGTTGGAGCGAATTAAAACCACCGGATCAAAGCAAATTATGGCCGTGGCCGCTTGAAAAATCTTAGGCAGATAATAATTATTATACCAGCGGAAAAAGATAGAAAATAAATCCTTGAACGGCATGGGGCGGTAAAAAGTTACCACGAATGGTATGTTGGGGTGCGCCTTAACCCAGGCCAAAATCCTATTGGCCGCGCCCATAAACGGACAATGCAGGTGAATAATGTCATAATTTTCCCAATCACTAAACATTTTGGTAGCGGATTGCAAGCCGGCATATTTATGGGTGCTTTCTACTTTTCCCGCAGGAGTTTCTTTTTTAACTATTTCAGCAACGCTGGTTTTGACTTCTTTGGTGGTACGGCCGTATTGCAAAGTAAAAGCATCGGCGTCCACGCCCAGTTTATCCAATTCTTTAAGCAAAGCAAAAGCCTCGGCGCGGATGTCGTCAAAATATTCAAAAGCGGAAGGAATAATATGCAACACTCTCATACTATTTTTTTAAAACCACGTGTAAATTCGGCGACGGCAGGCGGCTAAAAATAACCGACTCCAAATAAATTAAACTATTGACTGTTTTTTTAATCAGAGTCAAAAAACTGGACTGTTTTTGGTTTAATTCCGCAAAAAACTTTTCATTATTCATTTGTCCGTCCCCGGCCTTTTTAGCCATAAACCAAAAAATCACGACGCCTAAAAGTTGACCTAAAAAATGTTCACTGTATCTTTTTTGTTCCACGGTAAATCCGGCCTTGTTAAAATTTTTAAGCCACTGCCCTCTGGATAAATGATTAATGTGGCCGGCATATTTTTCGGTAAGATCTTTAAAGGCTATAAAATGCCTTAAATAATACCAAAGCGAGGCCCAATCCCCTTCGCAGGGCACAAAACAATAAAAAATTCCGCCCGGTTTTAAAATTCTTTTAATTTCTACCAGCAACCCTTGATAATCCGCCACATGTTCCAACACATCAAAAATCAAAACCGCGTCAAAAAAATTATCCTGATACGGCAAGACACTGGAATTAAGTTCATAGATGACCCCATCATTTTTTGTTTTGGCGGTTTTAATCGCTTCCGCGCTAATATCACAGCCGTGGCACTCCAAATTCGGCCGTAAATGTTTAAGGGCGCGGATAAACTGGCCGGCCCCGGAGCCGACCTCTAAAACTTTGCCGGACGATAGGCCGGACAAAGCGCCGAGCGCCTGTTTTAGTCTAAAAGCCGTGGGCGAGCTCCACTTTAATTCCGCCTCCCCGGCACCCCAGATGGATTGTTCGTAATTAAACGGCATCGTGTTACATTGTTACATTGCTAAATTGCTACATTGCTGATCGATAAATTTGTTCTAACTTCCGGACATGTTCTTCCCAACTATATTCTAGTGATTTCTGCCAACCCGCTTCGCCCATGGCTTTTCTTACGGCTTCAGAAAGCGACAAAACTTTACTTATTTTTTCGGCTAAATCTTCAGCTGAGCCGGGTTTAAATAAAAAACCATCCACCCCGCTCTCCACGCGCCGGCGTAGCCCCGGAATATCACTGGCGATGACCGGCTTACCGCAGGCCTGGGCCATCAGCGCCACCAAAGAAAAAGATTCCGTGTCCGAAGGCACTAACAAAACCGTGGCTAAATTAAAATAGTCGGCAAGTTCCAAAAGTGAAACTGATTTTTCCACAAAAACAACCTGCTGGGCTATTTTTAATTCTTCCGCTAATTTTTTATAACGCTCTATCCTATAGCCCTGGCCAATCGCCACCAAAACCACATTGGGATTATTTAATATTTTAAGAGCCGTAAGCGCCAAATCCAGCCGTTTAATGGGCATGGGATTAGCCACAAACAATAAAACCTGCTTGTTTTTAAATTGTTCCGAAAGTGTTGTTGGCCGTGAGTAGAAAACAGCATGGTCCACGGCATTGGGTAATTCCACTAATTTATCCGGGCTAACAAAGTGCCCAAAAGCAGTGCTCTTAAAATGGTCGCTATCCACGGCTAAAACTTTTCCCGCGCCGCGTAAAATAAATCTGGGCCAGATAAAATCGTAAATCTTTTGAAAAACCCGTTTCAATCCTCTGGGCGAAGCATCCATGTGGTAAGTGACAATATAACTTTGGCCAAAAAGCTTCTTGGCCCACCAAACGCACTGCGCGCTGCCATAAAAAGGATAGTGCAGGTGCGTCACATCAAATTTTTTTAATTTAAAAAACAACTGCGGGGCAAAACCGGCATCGCCGTATTTAAACGGGGTCCATAAACGGACTACTTTAAACGGAAAATCCTGGTCGTGATATTTTGTTCCGGCGTAACCCAAAGCAAACACGGTTACCTCGTGCCCCATTTTAGCCAAGCGCTGGGCCTCCTCCAAGGCCACCTGGCCCATGCCTCCCACCTGCGGCGGAAATGTAGAAACTACATGCGCTATTTTCATACCTATTTTTTTTCGTCCAAAGATTCTTTTCTTACCACTTTGGTAATATCCCGATTTATTTTTTCTACTTTTATAGTTAACCTAAACAACATAAAAAATATCAAGGCCAGCGCCAAATAGACCACCGCGTCCGCGCCCCGGCCCACGCCTAGGGCTTTGGCCAAATAAAAAGTATCATTGGGACGCACCACGATATACCCAGCCAAAAGCCAAAAAACGGTCCAGAGCATAGCCGTGCCGGCCGAAATTTCCTGCCGTTTAGCTTGGCCAAAAACTTTAATTAACGCCGCGGCAAAAATTAATAGTAATAAGAGTTGAATTGTGAGCATATTTTTGCTGTCATCCTGAACGAAATGAAGGATCTCTATTGGGACAACGGACAGAGATTCTTCGCTACGCTCAGAATGACAAATTAAAATTAATAATTTATTTAATTAATAAGCCCACTACCCACTCTACCAATATTTTAAATCCGCCTCGTATCCCCTGCCCGTATTCAAAATATTTTACTTCCACCGGGGTTTCGGCGAATTTTAAGTTTTGTTTTTTTAATTGGGCTAAAATCTCCGTATTGTGGGCCATGCCGTCCTGCGTAATTTTAATTTTCTCCAACGCCTGGCGAGACAAAATTCTAAAACCGTTATGCGCGTCAGTCAGCCAAACGCCGGTGAGTAAAAAATTTACCAACCGGCCGACCGGCAAAATAACATATCTTTTAAGCCAAGGCAACTGGGAACGCCTGTCCAAAAATCTGGAGCCCAACACCACATCCAATTGCTGGTCTTGCAGTAATTTGACGGCCGGGGCAATATCCGCCGGATTAAACTGGCCATCCGCGTCAAAATGTACTACCGTCTCGGCGCCCTGCGCCAGGGCATAGTCATTGCCGGTTTGCAAAGCCGCGCCTTGGCCGCGGTTTATTTTATGTTTTAAAACCACGGCGCCGGACGCAGCGGCTTCTTTGGAGGTGCAGTCAACGGAACCATCGTCTATCACTATCACCTTAAAACCGTGTTGAAAAAGGTCGCGAACCACGCGACCTATCTTCTTTTCTTCATTGTATGCCGGCACGACCGCTAAAATCATAATTACTTGTTGTGGTTGAGCATTAAGGTTTCTTTGTTGGCCGCCACATAATCAATAGTTTTTTCCAAACCATCCGTCAAACGCACCAAGGGCATCCAACCCAGCGCGTCTTTAACATAAGATAAATCCGGGGCGCCTTTGCGGGTTAAAAATAACAGCGGCGCTTCAAAAACCACTTTAGAATTAGAATTGGTTGATTTAATAATCATCCGTGCCACTTCTCCCATTTTTACAATTTCATCACCGCCCAAATTAATTATTTTTATCTCCGGATCCGCGCCCATGAGGCGCACCAGGCCGTCCACCACATCGCTGACATAGCAGAGCGAGGTGGAAAAACTTTCATCGCCATAAATTACCAGATCCTTGCCCTCAATGGCGCTAATGATAAAATCCGGAATCATTT
>JBBUBK010000009.1:0-1374 GCA_038058265.1 Patescibacteria group bacterium | reverse complement strand
ATCACCTTATCAATGAGTCCGTAAGTTTTGGCTTCCTCCGCGGACATAAAGTAATCACGGTCAGTGTCTTTTTCTATGGTGGCTAAGTTTTTGCCGGTGTGTTTGGCGAGAATATGATTGAGCCGGTCTTTGACGCGTAAAATGCGTTCGGCGCGGATTTTAATATCGCTGGCCTGGCCTTCCATCCCGCCCATTACTTGGTGCACCATAATCTCGGCGTTGGGCAAAGCCAACCGCTTGCCCTTGGTTCCGGCTCCGAGCAGGACCGCGGACATAGAAGCGGCCATACCAATGCAAATGGTGCTCACATCCGGCTTAATGTATTGGATAGTGTCGTAAATGGCCATGCCGGAAGTTACCGACCCGCCAGGGGAGTTGATATAGAGTTTAATGTCTTTTTCCGGGTCCTGATTTTCTAAAAACAACAACTGGGCAATTACCACATTGGCCACTTCGTCGTCCACGGCGCTACCCAAAAAAATAATGCGGTCCTGGAGCAGGCGGGAATAAATGTCGTAGGCTCTTTCGCCGAAGTTGGTTTTTTCCACCACCATGGGAATAAGGTATTGGGATTTGGGGGTAGAATTGGTTGGGGTAAGGTTAGGCATATTTTTTAGAATTATTTTAATTGTCATCCTGAACCCATTCGGCTTCGCTCAGGGTAAACTCCGTGAAGGATCTCTGTCCATTTACCAATTTGAGACAGAGGTGTTTATTTTTTCAGAGAATCAAACAACTCCTTGATTAATTTTTTATATCTAGGCGCCTTCTTAAAATCCATCTCCTTATCTTTAGTCCAAGCCTTACGAATTTCCTCTAAGCCATTGGCTAGTTTTTGATGTTTAACCAGATCATTCTCGGTATTGGGCCACCCCAAACCATGAAGCGACTCGCCCAGCCCTCTTTCAAGCCAGCCCTTTGCAAATCCTATTTTCTCATTTATTTTTTTTTCATCAATCTCCGAACCATTATTTATTTTATCCCTAACGGCTTCAATTCGTTTCGCGTCCCTAACAGAATGTAACTCTCTCTTCAAAAAGTGTCGCATCGCGTTAAAATCACCTCTGTTATCACTATATATCGGAGAGAAAGTGGATAGCTCAAACAAATTTTCAACTTCCTTAAGCCCGGCCGATAGTTGTTCCTCTGTGGCTGTCCCTTTCTCAAGCGCTTCTGAAATATTCAACAAAGCATCCTTTTGTTTGCCAGGATTCTTTTCAGCAGCCCGATCATATAACAATTTAGCCACATAGGAAGGGCTGACGGTTTCAATTTTTTTATTAAGCGCCTCCGCGGCTTTCGGCGTATGAGCGCCATATTCGCTTAAAACAAATTTTATTTTTGAGTCACCGCTCTTTGACATGTCCGGTTTAG
>JBBUBK010000008.1:0-5482 GCA_038058265.1 Patescibacteria group bacterium | reverse complement strand
AGCAATCCTTTCATCGGCGCTTTTGGCCTGGATATCGGCGACCTTTCCATTAAGCTTATCCAGCTGGAACGCCGCCGTAATTGGCGCCTGCAAAAACAATTTAGAATAAAAGAAGTCCGTTCGGTTACTTTGCCGGCCGGTTATATTGTGGGTGGTGAAATTCAACAGCCGGAAATGGTCCGGCAAAAATTATTATACCTTTTAGGCAAAGACGCCAAAAAAGGTCATTATAAAAAAATTGCTTCGCCTTATGTAGTGGTCGATTTGCCGGAACCAAAAACTTTTCTTAAACTCATCAGCATTGATTTGCCCCAGGAAGAATTAACGGAGGAAGATGTTTTTTACCAAGCCAAAAAACATTTGCCCTTTGAATTGGAAGAAACTTACCTGGACTGGCAATTTGTCTCCGAGGGCAGTGTCCCTGGCAAATCCTCGCGCGTGCTGATCGGCGCCGCGCCCAAAACTATCGCCGATTCCTACACTTATCTTCTGGAGAGCGTGGGTCTTTCTCCGGTGGCGCTGGAGATAGAGGCCTTATCGCTGGTCCGCGCGCTAATTACCGCTGGCAAAAGCTACGAGGGCGAAGCGCGCGGCATTTTGGATTTAGGCGCCACCCGTTCGTCTTTTATCGTCTACGACGAAGGCACGGTGCAGTTTAGCACTTCGCTGACCTTTTCCGGCGAGCTGGTTAATACCGCCCTAATTCAGGGTCTAAAAATAGATTACCTGGCAGCGGAGGAATTAAAAATAAAAAACGGCCTGACTTACGACCCCAAACATCCGGCTTATTTAAAAATTGTCAGCGACCTGGTGGAAAAGCTGGCGGAAGAAATTAGCCGGACGCTGCTTTTTTATAAACAGCATTTCTCCAGCCAAAATCCCATTACCCATCTCACTTTGGGCGGCGGCATGGCCAACTTTAAAAATCTGGACAATATTTTGTCGCGCAAATTAAAAATTGCCGCCCATCCCGGGCAAGCCTTTAAAAATTTAGGCAGCGCCTACTTAGATCATTTAACCCAGGAGCAAGCGCTCACTTTTGTTTCGGCCATTGGTTTATCCTTGCGCGCCGCGCATAACCTTTGGCAAAATAACTCCCTATGATTATCGCCAGTTTAAATTTACTCTCGCCTTCTAAAAAAGACCGGCTGGAAAAGCTGATTAAATTTATTTTTATCAAAAACATTTTGGAAACGGCCTTAATTATTTTTGCCCTGCTGGCCACCGCCCTGCTCTGGAGCTGGCTGCTTTTGGTGGACCGATATGACAGCTTGTCCCAAACCTCGCTTTTGGTTAACCGCACTTATTCCGCCTACAATCAGGAAATTAGACAAATTAACCGCTTAATTAAAGACGTAAATTCCGCCAGCGCCTCTTATGTCACGCTCTCCCCCAACCTTTTGGAACTGGCCGAAATTTTACCGCCGGAAATTAAACTCAACGCTCTGGAAATAGATCTGCTCGGCGGCGCCTTTATCATGTCCGGCACCGCCCTTACTCGCGATGACTTTTTAAACTGGCGACAAAAAATAGGCGGCCTAAACTGGCTCAGCGAGATCCAAACTCCAGCTTCCCAGCTTTTTCAAAAAGAAAATATCGGTTTTGAAATAAAGGCCAAGCTGATAAAATGATTATGATTAATTTAAACCCCGTAAAAAAAGCCGAAGCTTCCGTCGCCATTTTTGCCCTGCTGGTGGTTATTATCGCCGGCATTATTTGGCCAACCGTAGGCTATATTGGCAAAATAAATAATGACACCAGCGATTTGCGGATTTATCTGGAAAAAAAATATGAAAGCGCCAAAAGCTTAAAAAAATCCGTTAAAAAAATTGACGAGGTCAGAGCCGGGGTGGAATCTTTTCCCCAGCACCTGTTTCATCCGGGCGACGAACTTAAGCTTATTACCATTTTGGAAAACTTGGCCGCCGAAAATAAAATTAACCAGCGAGTGGTGAACTCCAATTTGGACAAACTCACCGGTGAGGCCGTGCGCGTTTCGCTGATTGTGGCCGGGGACTATCAAAATTTCTGGCGATATTTGCGCCAGTTTGAAAAACTGGGATTATTTTTAAACATTGAACGGCTTTATCTGGTACCCTCGGCCAGCCGCGATCTAAAAACCCGACAAGTAAGCGCTGAGATTAACTTTAGCTTGTATGTTAACAAATAACGCGTTGGAGAATATAAAAAAATATTTTGGGACGGCGCTCACGCCGGCCAAAAACACTCGCTATGCCAACTGGCGTCTTTTGAGCCTGTCGGTTTTTGGCCTGCTCCTGGCCGGGGCCCTTTGGACCGGGTATTTTATCTACCAGAACATTTTCTTTACTCTTTCTAATGTTAATGCTATTGTGGTGCTAAGCACCAACCTCACGGCGGATGTGGTAGATTTTCCCAATTTTCAAAAAGTCCGCAATCTCATTGAAGAAAAAAAGAATCTTCCGCCCCTGCCCGCCAATATCCGCGATATCTTCGCTTACCTGCCCACCTCCACTTATGCCGTCACCAGCGCTAAAAAGTAACTACTGGTTTATTCTGGGCCGAGAACCCTTACTTTCCGCGGCGGAACTCGCCGCGGTTTTTGGTTGGGATAGTTTCTCCCCCGTGGACGGCAAACCCCACCCAACCTCCCCTTGGAAAGGGGAGGGGGCTGGCCTTTCCCCCTTACCAAGGGGGAACGCAAGGGGGTTGCCATCCTCTGCGACCAAACTTGCCGTTCTTAAATTACCCTTAAAAAACTTCAACGCGACCGAAATTATCCGCCGGCTGGGCGGCACCGTAAAAATAGGCGTGGAAATGGGCGCGGACCTTTCCGAAAATGAATTAATAGAAAAAATAGTAGCCGAATTAAAATCCGTGTCCGGAAAAATTAATTTTGGTTTAAGTTTTTATGGCCAATCACCTGTCATTCTGAACGAATCCGCCAGCTGGCGGAGAAGTGAAGAATCTCTGTCCGGACGCCAATTGAGACAGAGATCCTTCGCTACCGCTCAAGATGACAGAAACGATTTAACGACTATCAACTTAATTGAAAAGTGGGGCAAACAAATTAAAAAGATTTTGAAAAATGAAAATTATTCCGTGCGTTATGTTTTTAAACGCGAACCGGTTTTGTCATCGGTGACAGTGGATAAAAATGGACTCGCCGAAAGAGGCCGCGAGTTTCTAATCACTTCGGCAACCTCACCCAGCCTCCCCTTGGAAAGGGGAGGAGGCCAGCCATTCCCCCTTTCCAAGGGGGAACACAAAGGGGTTGCCGTCCGTTACTCCCTCGCCAAAACCCTGGCCGTTCAACCCTTTGAAGAGTTTGGCGCGCGGGATTTTGGCCGGCCCGGACGAGACGACCTTAGCGGCATGCTCCCCCCTAAACTGGCCTTAATGATGATAAATTTGGCTAAAATTCCGCTCTCCTGGGTTATTTTAGACCCTTTCTGCGGATCAGGCACCATCTTGACAGAAGCCCTGCTTTTAGAGTATAAGAATCTAATCGGAACGGATATCTCGGACAAGGCCATGGAAAATACCAAGAAAAATATAGAATGGACGTTGCAAAATCACAAATCACAATCCCGAGGACTCGGGACAAATCACAAATTAACCCTAATAGAGAGCGACATTAGAAATCTCTCCGAAAAACTTAAATTAAATTCCGTAGATGCAATAATTACCGAATCGTACTTGGGCAAACCGTTAAGAGGCCGGGAAACAGAAGCTGAATTAAGGCAGCAGGCCGAAGAATTAAAAAAATTATATCTCATTTCTTTTGAACAATTTAAAAAAGTTTTAAAAAAAGACGGCGCGGTTATTTTTCTCGTTCCGCGCTTTAGATTTAAAAACAGCTGGATAACCATTAACTTAAAACCGGCCGTGGAAAAATTGGGTTTTAAGGTTGAAATCCTTCTACCGGGTCATGAATATTTAACCTATGCAAGGCCCAATCAACTTGTTGGACGGGAAATTTGGAAGTTTAAAATATAATTATCAATTCTCCAATTACCAATTGTAAATTGAAAATTGAAAATTGATAATTGATCATTTACACCCTATGTCTTTTTCTATTGGCATTGTGGGCCTGCCCAACGTGGGCAAATCCACCCTGTTTAATGCTTTAACCCGCAGTAAACAGGCCAACGTCCAAAACTATCCCTTTTGCACCATTGACCCCAATGTGGGCGTGGTGGAAGTACCGGATGAACGGCTAAAAAAATTAGCCGAAATTTCGCGTTCGCAAAAAATAGTGCCCACGGCCATAGAATTTGTGGACATTGCCGGATTGGTTAAGGGCGCTTCGGAGGGCGAAGGGCTGGGCAATAAATTTTTATCGCACATCCGCGAGGTGGACGCTATTGCCCATGTGGTGCGGGAGTTTACCGACCCCAATATAATTCATACGCAAAACAAAGTAGATCCGGCTTCCGATGCCGAGACCATAAACTTGGAATTAACCCTGGCCGACCTGCAAGCGGTTGGTAAACGGCTGGAAGGCGTAAAAAAATCCGCCAAAGGCGCGGCCGCCAAAGAGGCGGAGCCTCAAATTAAACTTTTGGAAAAAGTTTACGGCCAGCTGGAGGCTGGCCGGGCCGCGCGCGAGCTTGATTATGACGAAGAAGAAAAAGAAATCTTAAAAGAACTCCAGCTTTTAACCATGAAGCCGATGTTGTATGTGGTGAATACGGATGAAACAAACACCACCCCCTCCCCCCTCCTCCATAAGGAGGTGGTTGATCAGATTCAAATTTCCGCTAAACTGGAAGCCGAACTGGCCGATTTAAGCGAGGCCGAAGGCCGGCAGTATCTTAAAGAATTAGGTATGACTGAAACCGGTTTGGATAAACTAATTAAAGTTAGCTATAAACTTCTTAATTTAGTCACTTTTCTTACTTCCGGCGAGCCGGAAACCCGCGCCTGGACCGTAAAAAACGGCGCCAAAGCGCCGGAAGCGGCCGGGGTAATCCATACGGATTTTATTAAAGGTTTTATTAAAGCCGATGTGGTAAATTGGCAGGATTTTATCGCCCACAACGGCTGGGCGCATGTTAAAGAAAGCGGCAAACTTCGCACCGAAGGCAAAGAATATGTGGTGCGGGATGGAGATGTTATTTATTTTCATGTCAACTAATTGTGGATAAAAACTTGACAACTAACAAATTATCTGATATTCTATCTATAGATGGTAAGCTCAGCTAAACACTAAAAGTTACGCTGAATTCCAGAGCTCCCGCAAGGGGGCTTTTTGGTATTCAAAATTTACAAAAAATATGTTATAATATTCGCCGTCGGGCGCCGAGACGGGCCGAGCGTAACTGGTGTTACAGCTAGGCTTACCATCTTAGCTTCTGGGGTTCAATTCCCCCTCGGTCCACCGAAGCCATTACTCGCCGCAAGGCGAGTTTTGGTTTATCTTTTTAAAATAAAATTTAAAAAACTAAGCCCGGGCGTAAAGACGCTCCGGGCTCAAAAACACTAATGTACAAACTCGCCA
>JBBUBK010000007.1:0-2294 GCA_038058265.1 Patescibacteria group bacterium | reverse complement strand
CCGCGATCAAAATCAAAACAAGACAGCGCGCCGCATTTAATTAAGCTCTCCAAAGATTTTTTATTAAGATCCCGGTCTTTAACCCGTTGTAAAAAATTCTCCAGACTTTGATATTTGCCGTTTTCTTTGCGTTCGCGGTAAATAACCTCGGCAATATGTTCGCCTAAATTTTTAATACCATTCAAACCAAAACGGATATGCGCTTCCTTGCCGTCTTCGGGGGAAATCATAGCGAAGTTTTTAAAACTCTCATTGATATCCGGCGGTAAAACTTTAAGGCCCATTTTTTCGCACTCATTAATAATTTCCGGCACCTTATCAATATCCCCGCTCTCGGCGATAAGAATGGCCGTCATATATTGAATAGGAAAGTTGGCTTTAAGATACGCCGTTTGGTAGGCCACCACGCCATAGGAAGCGGCGTGGGCTTTGTTAAAACCATAGGCGGCAAAGGGTTCAATTAATTCCCACAACCGGTGGATTTTTAATTCTGGAACTTTGCCATATTCCCGGCAACCCTTAACAAATTTTTCTTTCTGCTTAGCCATTTCCTCGGGAATTTTTTTACCCATGGCTTTACGAAATTTATCGGCTTCTTCCCAGCTGTAACCGGCGAGGTTGATGGCGGTTAACAGCACGTCGTCCTGATAAACAATGAGGCCCAAAGACTGATCCATATAATCTTTCATCCGTTCATCCAGATAATCAATGGTTTCCGGATGAAGTTTGCGACGGATATATTCAGGAATGGACTCCATGGGGCCCGGGCGGAACAACGCCACCATGGCCATGATATCAAAAATACTGCTGGGCTTAAGTTCTTTTAAGTACCTGGTCATACCTGAACCGGAAAGCTGAAAAACACCCACGGTTTCGCCACGGCTAAGCATCTCGTAGGTCTTGGCGTCATCCCAGGAAATTTTATAAATATCAATTTTTTGGCCAATAGTTTTTTCCACGATTTCCACGGCATGGCCCAAAATAGAAAGATTGCGGAGGCCCAAAAAGTCCATTTTTAAAAGTCCGGCTTTTTCCACCGCGTGAAATTCGTATTGAGTGATAATTTTATCGCCGCCGGTTTCCGTTTGCACCGGCATAAAATCCGTGAGCGGGGTGGGCGAAATTACCACGCCGGCCGCGTGCACCGAAGAATGCCGGGCGCAACCCTCCACTTTTTGCGCCAAATCCAACAAACGCTGAGCCTGAGGATTTTTTTGGTATAATTCTTTCAGCTCCGGCTCCAGTTCCAGGGCTTTGGCAATCGTCATATGAAACCCTTGCGCGCCCATGGGAATCATTTTAGACACCTGGTCGCAAAAAGAATAACTGTACCCCAGCGCCCGGCCTACATCACGCACCGCGCCGCGCGCCATCATGGTGCCAAAAGTTATAATCTGCGCCACTTTATCCGCTCCGTACTTTTGCGTAACATAGGCAATCACATCATCACGCCGGTCGTCGGCAAAATCCGCGTCAATATCGGGCGGGCTGGGGCGATGAATGGTTAAAAAGCGTTCAAACGGCAGTTTAAAAAACAGCGGGTTAACGGTGGTAACGCCCAGGGCGTAAGAAACGAGCGAACCGGCCGCGCTGCCGCGGGTAGTTTCCATAATTCCGTGGGCGCGGGCGTAACCCACATAATCGGCCACAATTAAAAAATACGGCGAGTAGCCTTTTTTGGCGATGGTTTCCAGTTCATAATCGGCCCGCTTTTTAACTTCCTCCGTCAGTTCCATCAGCTGGGGCAATCTTTCGTAAACCTGATCGCGCAGATGCTCGTCCACGGTTTTGCCTTCCGGCAAATCCACTTTGGCAAAATTCCATTTATTTAACTCCAGAGTAACATTGACCCGCTCGGCAATTTTGAGCGTATTTTCCAGGGCTTGCGGCACATGTTTAAACCGGCTGGCAATTTCTTCATCGGAAGCCAAAGAATAATCCACGCCCATCATGGATTGCCGGTCGGATTCATCCAAAGTCCGTCCGCCCTGAATACAGGATAAAATATCCTGCGCTTCGGCATCCTCTTGGTTCAAATAATGGACATCGCGGGTGACGATAAGCGGGATGCCAGTTTCTTCGGATAATTTAATCAGTTGATTATTTACTTCCATCTGGCCTTCCAAGGCCGGCAAATCTTGGAGTTCCAAATAAAAATTTTTAGGGCCAAAAATATCGCGATACTCCAGCGCCGCGGCCTTGGCTTTGTCATAATTATTTTCCCGGCGAAGCAAATGTGGAATCTCGCCGCCAAAGCAGGCCGTGGAGGCAATAAGGCCGTCGTGATACTGGCG
>JBBUBK010000006.1:0-7853 GCA_038058265.1 Patescibacteria group bacterium | reverse complement strand
TCCACGGCTTCATTTTTCCGCAAGACCCGTTTATTTTCGCTGGAAGGTTCAAATTTATTTAAATCAATCCGCAAGCTTCTGGTTTGGTACATTTTACCTCTGCCCTCGCGCGTAAAAAGATAACCCTCACAGTAAAGGGAAGTGATATTTTTATCAGAAAAATCCGTTATAGTCTTGTTATTCCAGGAAAGATACATATTTTCTCACGTAACACGTAACAATTCTTGGTGATATGTGCTATGTGTTACGTGTTATGTGTTTAATACAGCGCGAGCCACAAGGCTACAATCACAAAGAAAGCGTGAATGACCCAAAAACGCATCACGATTTTTTCTTCATTCCAGCCCACAAATTCAAAATGATGATGCAAAGGAGACATTTTAAATAAACGGCGTCCTAAAATTCTACGGAAAAATATCTGTAGAACAACAGAAATAATTTCAATGTAAAAAATAAAACCTAAGACTGGAATTAAAATAGTGCGGTTGATGGCCATGGCGTTAATGGCGAGCAGCGCCCCGAGGCCCAGCGAACCCACGTCGCCCATCTGAAAGCGGGCCGGTTTGATGTTAAAGTAAGTATAAGTGATCAGCGCGCCGGCCACCGTGGCGTTAAGCAAGGTAAAAGAAGTGCGGCCCAGCGCCCAGCTGATAATAGTTAAGCCCAAAAAGGTGGCGATGAGCGACCCGCCGGCCAGGCCGTCCAGGCCGTCCGCGATGTTGACGGCGTTGGCGGTAAACATTACCAAAAATATTACCAACGGGATAATGAACCAGCCCAAAAAAGGTTGGCCATCAAAGGGCAGCCAGAGGGAATGCCACTGCGGACCCAATTTAAAATAAATCCACCAGGCGGTAACCGCGCCGGCCAAAAATTGCAGCAGTAATTTTTCGTGCACCTGAATACCCCGGCCCGGATGCGAACCCAAGGTGGCCGCCAGTTGTCCAAAAGCTATCCAGGGCAGGGTTAAAATGTGCCAGAGCTTCATGTACCAAATTTTGTGCACTTTAATTAGTTGCAAAGTGTGTTTAATATTCCGTTGCCGGCGTTTTCGTCCAAAAATATTTAACAGGTCATCGGCGGCGCCCAGCAAGGCCGAAATTCCCATCACGCCCATGGGCACATAAGTGTTGGCGCGCTCCCAGTTAAACAGCAAAGTAATAATGGTAACGGTTAACACCACGAGCAGCCCGCCCATAATGGGCGTACCCACCTTGCTAGAGCGCTCGCCGTCTTTTAAAGTAAAATCATACTCCGCCTGCCTGGTAATTTTAAATTTGTAGAGCAGTTTAATTAAAAGAGGCGCCCACAAAAACGCGCCCACGGTGGCCGCCATCAGGTAAATAAGCGAACGTTGCAAGAGCGCGATAGAGAATATTCCGTCAAAGTCCATATACGATAATTTTAAAATTTTATCCGTCGTATCTCCAACACCTTGGCCTGTTTTGCTTCCAAATAAGTTTCATTGGCCTGACCTTGGTGAAATAAATCGTTTTGCGATGGCGATCTCTCGGTCCATTCTTGTTCCAAAAGTCCTTGGCCGGGATTAGTGATTTTTATTTCCCCGGAGTTTACGCCATGGCCGTATTGGCCCTCGGAACTCCAAGCGCGCGCGTGGACGTATTTTATTTTTTGTCCGTCGCAATCGGTAATTATCAGAATATGGTTGCGTTTACGGGCTTCGCCACGCCGTAGTCCCGTGGGGACGAAGGCGGGTCCAGTTTCCAACATTACCACTACGTCTCCCGGCTGTAATTTGGCGTAATCATTTTTCAATTTTTCCGTATTTTTGTCGTTAGCATAGCCGCTGCGCACCCCAAGGCTTTCCATCGGCCGCAAGCGCATAATAATTTTACGCCACCACGGAGCGGAAATATTTTTAATGAATTTTTTGGTAATGTCCACGCCTTTGGTTTCCAAAAAATGCGCGCGTAGAATATGGGTGGCGAAACCGGAACAATCCACGCCTAAATTATGATCAATTAAGAATTTACGAAGTTCATCGGCGCCCGCCTCCGTCACGGCTGCGCCGGACTCCGGCGAGGCAATGCTGGGTTTTTCACCGTGTTCACCGTGCAAACAACAATGTCCGTCATGGTCAAATAATCCGGCGCGGTATTGGATAGAAATAATTTTGGCCTCTTCCACAATTTCTTGAGGTGTGCCTTTGCCGATTAGCACTCGCAACTGCCCGCGGGCGTGGAGTTTGGCGTTGTTAAAATATGGGCAGCGCGCGCCCTCTACGCCGGGGAAGGGGAGACTTAAATAGTTATCAATTAATTTTTGGGCTTTTAGAGACAACATAAAATGGCTTGGCCGACTTTATTTAATTTATTATGAGCGGACATGATTCCTTTTTTACTTTGGATTCTAAATAAATCAGAGTTCGGCTCGGTATTATTGTAAATTATAATATTAAATTTTTTCTTGGTCAGATTTGAGATTTGAGATTTGTCCGCCAGCTGGCGGATTGAGATTTTTTTATGAGTGATTCTTTGAATAATCTGCGCGCCGTTTTTTATAGTAATCAATTTATATTTGTCTGGAGAGACACTGAGCAAACTGGCCAAGTGCGCTTCAAAAGTCGTACACCGATTGGCCAGAGATTCCTCTCCCGAGTCCTCGGGATCGGAATGACAGACGGTTGATTGTAATTGCGATTCGTAAGTAGTGGAGGCTGGTTGGCGGGCGTTAATTTCCAAAAGGTATAACCGGCCGGTTTTTTGTTTCATTATCACATCAATTCCAAACAATCCTTTCCACCCGGATTTTTTTAAGCGTCGTCCCACCTCCGTGGCAATTTTATTGTATTGTTTAATTTGTTCAGGCGATAAAATTTTATACGGCAGGGCCCAGTCATTGCCAATGGTGGCAAAAGGCAGGTCAGTAAAGGGCTTGAGGCCGGTAATTTGATAGCTGATGTTGCCGAGTAAAATTTTATCGCTCCAGACCATATTATTATTGGTAAAGAGCGGGCCGGAGATATATTCGGCTACCCGCGCTTCGCGTTGGGGAAATTTATGTTTAATTTCGTCTAATTGTTTTTTAGAGGCAATTAAAATAGTTCCGGAGCCGGTGTGCGAGCGGTTAAATTGTAAAATAAATTTTTTGCCGGTCCAGGTTATTTTTTTACAAACGGTCACCTTGTATGATGGTAGAAATTTAACCAAAGGCCCGAGCCATTTAATTTGGGAAATTTTTTCTTCCACTTGTCCGGCCAACTTGGCGCTGGGGTTTAAAAGTTTCCAACCCATTTTGTGGCACAGCCCTTCAATTTGCGGGGTATTCTTAAAGACCAGAATATTTGGTTTTCCGCCCAAGGCGGATCCGCCTTGGGCGGAAATTATTTTTTTGGTTTGCGGAAGTTGTAGTAGTTCCCAGGTGTCCAAATTCTCCATTCCTTTAATTAAAATTATTTGTCGGTATTTTTTGGCCAGTCGCGCCGCCAGGGGACTGGCGTTCGTAATAATATAGTAATTGGGGAAATTGGGAACCAATCCAATCGCCCGCTCAATATCCCGGCAAACATAAAAAAGCGGATGCCTTAAAATCCGGGAGCTTATTTTGTCCTCTATCCGTCTTGCTTTTCTCATAAATTGATATATAATATATTAACTTAAAAAACCGGTTTTGGCAAGGTTATTATATGGATGAATTATACGCAAAATTAAAGGAGTTTGGACGGGTGCGGGCGAATGAAGTCATGCGTAAGCACACCACTTTTCAGATTGGCGGCGCGGTACAGTTTTTGGTGGAGGTCACGGAGACGGAAAAACTGGTTGGCCTGTTGGATTATTTAACCGATGAGGGCGTGCCGTATTTTATTTTAGGCGGGGGTTCCAATCTGCTCTGGACGGATGAGAATTTTGAAGGCGTGGTAATTAAAGTTAAAACTTCCAAATTTCAAGTTAAAGATAATATTATTGAGGCCGAAGCCGGGGTACAACTGCCATTGGTGGTAAATTTAGCCACGCAAAATGGCTTAGCCGGAGTGGAGTGGGCCGTGGGCATCCCCGGCACGATAGGCGGAGCGACGCGCGGCAACGCCGGCGCCATGGGTCAGGATATGTCTAAGTCCGTTTTTAAAGCGCAAGTTTGGCGGGTCGGAGAAGTGGTGGAATTAAACAACCAAGAGTGCGGTTTTGTTTACCGGGGCAGTTCCTTTAAGCAGAGCGGGGGAGTAGTTTTACGGGTCTGGCTCAAACTTACCCCGGCCGACAAAAAACAAATTTTAATTCAAACCCAAAAGTACAGCGCCCAGCGGCAAGGCAAATTTCCGGCCTTTCCTTCGGCTGGCAGTTTCTTTAAAAATATTAAGTTAAAAGATTGGCCCGGCGACATCCAAAAATTGCCGTCAATCTACGTGGAGCGCCAAATGATACCGGCCGGTTGGGTGATAGAGCAGGCCGGGCTTTTGGGTTTAAAAGTGGGCGGGGCCACTGTGGCCAAAGAGCACGGCAACTTTATTATTAACGCCGGTGCCGCCAGGCAAGAGGACGTCTTGACTTTGGTTGAAAAGGTTAAGGAAGAAGTGTATAATAAATTTAAGGTGGAATTACAATCGGAAGTAGAAATTTTAAAGTGAATTTAATCCATTTTTTATGCAAGTCATTATTACCGGCAAGGGCATAGAATTAACCGAAGCCATTAAGGATTACGTGGAAGGCAAAATCAGCGCTTTAGACAAGTTTTACGACCATATTATCCGGGCCTCCGTGGTGGTGGGCGTGGAAAATCACCATCATCTTAAAGGCGATGTTTTTATCGCCGAGTGCAAGCTGGAGGTGCCGGGCAACGATGTCTTTGCTTCCAAAAACGAAAAAACTTTGTATAAGGCCGTGGATAAAGTCCGTGATTATTTGGAAGGCGAACTTAAGAAACACAAAACCAAAGAGCGCGAGAAAGATAAAAAAGACAAACGCAAAGTGAGAGAAGTAAAGGAGTACCAGTTATAATTTTCAATTATCAATGATCAATTTTCAATTGATGATTAATTTTATAAAAACAAAAACGCCCAGCTTCTATCCCGTGGTTGGGTCTTTTGTTATTACCGCCGGTTGGAATTGGTATCATTTGGCTTATCGGCCTCATTACCGCTTTGTCCTTATTTCTTTGGCGGTTTGGGCGGCGGTTTGGGCGGCTTATCGTTTGTTTAAATGGTTATTTGTTTATTTAACCGGCCGTTTTAAGCGGCATCCTTTTTGGCAAAAAGAATTTCCCGATTTTTTGGATGAGCTTTTTTTAATTATTTCTTTTACTTTTTTGATTTTTTTCTCCCGTTGGGAACTTTTGAGCTTAGTTTATTTTGTTTTGGTAATGATTTTATTTTTTATTCGGCTCCACGCCTATCTGCGCCGTCATCCGGCCGCCGCGCCCTGGCTGGCGGTTAATCGCGCGGTTTTTATTTTAGGACTTTTTATCTTTTTAATTTCTTCTTTGGGGCAATATCTGGCTTACCACTATTACATTTTAGACTCCAATATCAAATTTTATAATATCGTCTTTTTCCGTTCTTTCGCCATGACTATGTTTTGGCTGTTGGGCTTTGCCGTGGCCGGTTTAATTTATTGGCAGTTTAAAAATATTTGCCGTTACGCCCTGCTGGTTTTGTGGTCGCTGTTTTTTGTTTTCGGCCTGTTTTTTTGGGCGGTGAACATCGGCCTCCTTTATTTTTCCAACCTGTATTTAAGCCCCTTTATTTTAACGCAGGCCGAGGGTGGCGGGGGAGTCATTTGGAATCGGATGACCTATTTACTTCTGGCGCTTTTTATCGCCGCTCTGCTGTTTTTTTTGCTTATTTTAAAGGAGGCAGTTCGGGCGCATCGTCTCGCCCCTAAAAGATATTGGTATTTTTATAATTTGGCCGTCATGGCCGCGGCGATTTTGTCCCTGCTGGGTTTGGCCTCTTTCAAAAACACGCCGGAGTACACGGTCGCCAGAGCCTTTTTTAATTATTTTAGGGGCGAGACGGAGAAAATAGAATTAAATCTCGCGGTAAAAGAAAAATTGGAGCGGTTTGGTCTGAATTATGACCTGAATCGGTTTAATATCGCTCATCGAGATAAGGTTTATCAAACGGAGAAAAAATTGTTGCCCGATAAATTTATTAAACAACGGCCTAATATTGTTATTGTCTTTTTGGAATCGTTTTCCGCGCGCTTGACCGGACCTTATAATTCCCGGTATCAGGCTTTGACCCCCGGCCTTAATAAAATGACGGCCAATCCGGGCACGACCGTTTTTAAAAAAGTTTTCAACGCTTCCACCCCGACCGTCACCGGCCTCATCGCCGAGCTGTGTTCTTTTTTACCGCCCACCGGTCATGATGAAATTGAAGGGCAGAAGCGTCTGCAAAGACACCGCCTGCTTTGCCTGCCGGATGTTCTAAAAAAAGATGGCGGTTATAAATACGCGGCCTATATCACCGCGGTGGAGAAAAATTACGCCAATAAGGGCACGATTTTTGCCAGCATGGGCGTGGATGATGTTTTTGGCACCGAGGAACTCGCCCAGCGCATCAGCGGCGAACCGCTGGCCTGGGGCTATTCCGACCACCAAATGTTCCCGTTTTTGGGAGAGTATATGAAAGAAAAGTCCAACCAGCAGCCATTTTTGCTGATGCTTTCCACCGTTGATTCCCACCCGCCCTTTGATATTGCCAAAGATCTTATAAAGTATGGCGATGGCAAAAATAATTTGCTCAACTCTTTTCACACCACGGACAATGCTTTTGCCAAATGGTGGGATAATTTTGTCCAAAGCGAATTTTATGACAACACCATCGTGGTCGCCATCGCCGACCACGCCGTTTTTCCGGCCGCTTACACCGCGGACACCATGCCGGAGGGGATCAAGAGAATGAATTTTTATGATGAGATTTTTTGGGCCGCCTATATTCCCAACAGTATTTTGCCCAAAGAAATTTCGCTTTATTCTTCCAGCCTGGATTTAACCCCGAGTCTTTTGCAGCTTCTCGGCGTCAACCCGCCTAATTCGTTTGAGGGGCGTTCTGTTTTTGACGACCGGGAAAAGTATCCTAATTTGCTGGGGATGCACGAGTTTGGTTTTTTTATGAATCAAATTTATCCGGGCAGCGGGATAAGAAAAGCCGAATACAATATGCCGTCAAATTTACAATGCGCGGATGCTGATTTTACCAACGTTACTTCCACCCAGCTAACCTTTTGCGAATTTTTAAATTTTTACCGCTGGAAACGGCAAATGTTGGAAGAAGGAAGGTTCTGGGAGAAGTAGGGTTTATCTTGTTTTTGGGCTTGGCTAAGAGTATAATTGAATCGGGAATGTAACCGTGACAAAATGTCACGCTTTGAAAAAAGTTGCTCAAGACAGGCAAAATTTAATGATTAATTATTTTAACTAACTATGAACAAGGAGGATATCTTAAGTAGATTTGTCGCCTGGATAAAAATAAAAGTCAAAATTCATATATCAGACAGGTCGGTTTATTTTAGAGAAGGGGAAATTTGGTGGGTAAATTTGGGTGCTAATGTTGGCCATGAAGAAGAGGGCAAAAATGATAATTTTGAACGGCCGATATTGGTATTAAAAAAGTTTAATGAGCACCTCTTGTGGGCAGTACCGTTAACTACCAAAACTAAAGAAGACAACCCGTATTATTATCAGTATGAGCTTGGTGGTAAAGAATATGCCGCAATTTTACCTCAACTTAGAATATTAAGTAGCAAAAGATTAATAAGAAGAATAGGGATGTTTCCCGCGGATGATTATGAAAAAATACGCCAAGAATTAAGGAAATTGATATAAAAAACGAAACCTACCTTTTTAGGGGTAGGAATCTCGGAGCTACCCCGAAGGGTAACCATTTGTAAATA
>JBBUBK010000005.1:5099-9145 GCA_038058265.1 Patescibacteria group bacterium | reverse complement strand
TTTTTTCCCTTCTTCGCCTTCGCTTTCTTTACAACTTCTTTCTTTTCTTTAACTTCTACTACCTTGGCCTTGGGCGCTTCGGATATTTTACCGCCGCTAAGGAGGGAGATGATTTTGTCTAATTTGATGTTTAAAGCGTCAAACTGGCCCTTGGAAGGCGCGCCACCGCCCATGGCCGGACTGCCAGCACCGGCATTGCCGCTAAAACCACCACGGTTGCCCCCGCCAAAACTCTTGGGGACGAACCTGGGGCTAGAGCTGGAAGTGAGATTGCCCTGACTTTTAAAACAATTACTGCAAAAAACCGGACGATCGCCAGTGGGTCTAAACGGCACTTCGGCCGTTTGTCCGCATTTACTACAAGTGGCCTGAAACATCTGTCTGGGAGGTCCGCTATGACCGCCAAAACTGCGGCCGCCGCCACCGCCAAAGCTCTTGCCTCCGCGACCCTTGTCAAACTTGTTAAAACTTACCATATTGTTCTAAATTATTTAATTAAGTGCAACATTTAACAGTATAACACAGTTAAGGGCAAAAAGCAATGCGAAAACTCATAATTTACCCAAATCCAATCCGTTGTTAATTTCTATTTCTTTTACAAAATCCAACATGTGGCTGATAAGGATTATCGCGCCATCAAAATTATTTATGGCCCTCGCGATAATCGGAATATGGCGGAAGTTTATGTGGTTGGTGGGCTCGTCCAAAACCAGCAGGCCGGGTTGCATTAACACAAGGCGCGCAAAGGAGAGCAAGCCTTTTTGGCCTTCCGACAAATGGGAAATTTTAAGCCCCATGAGTTCGCCGGTAATTAAAAACCCGGCGGCAATGGAACGCATCTCCTGGAGATCCGTGTTTTCGGTTAAAGCGCTTTTTAAAGAATCAAAAACCGTTCGGTCGTAATCCAAAGTGGCAAAATCCTGGCTGTAATAACCCACGCGGGTATCTTTCAAAATAACAGCGTCTTTGTCGTCGCCATTTACCAAAGAGCGCAGTAAGGTGCTTTTGCCGATGCCGTTGGGACCGGAGATAAGCAGACGGTCTCTTTGTCTTAACACAATATTTACTTCCTTGGTTATGGGCTCGTGATTTTTAATTATTTTTACGGATTTAATAGTCACCACATTGCCCACGATGCCCTGGGCCGGAATAGCAAATTCCCGGATGGTTTTATCCTCGCGCCGCACCTCCACTTTATTTTCTTCCAGCTCGGCAATTTCTTCTTTTAGTTTGCTGGCGAGTTTGCGCATTTTGCCGCCCTTGTTGGCAAAAAAGTTAACCTTTTCTTTGTTGTCCAAAATTTCTTTTTCCAGCTGTGCGTTTTTCTTTATTTCTCTTTCAATGCGGGCGGTTATTTCTTCCACCACGGAAAAATAATCGCCGACATAAGTTTCTGTTTTTTTGGTAAAAACATCCAAGTAAACCACGCCTTCGGTAAAACAATTTAAAAACTCGGCGTCATGGGAAATCACCATCACCGTTTTATCATACATCACCAAAAATTCTATTAAGTGATCAATGCCGGCTTTGTCCAGGTTATTAGTCGGCTCATCCAGCAGTAAAATATCCGGATTTTGGATTAGGGCGTAAGCGAGTAAAATCCGGGCCTGCTGACCGCCGGACAAATCCCCTATCTTTCGGTCTGTAGGTACGGTTAGATTAACCGCGGTCATAACCTTGCTAATCTGGCTTTTAATATTACCGGGGACTTTGCCAAAAGCTTGAGCAAAATATTTTTCCACGGTTAAATTCAGATATTTTTTAGCCACCATTTGCGCGGCCGTGGCAATGGTGGCATTGTTGGTAATAAAAACATGGCCCTTGGTGGGTTTTAATTCGGCTTTGATTAACTTAAAGATAGTACTCTTGCCGGCGCCGTTCTGGCCCATTAAAGTTATTTTAGCGCCTTTACGCACACCAAAACACACCTCGTTAAGCACGGGCTTTTTCTCGGCGTATTCAAAAATAACGTTATCAAACCTTAAAATTACATCTTCCGCCATAACATTAAAAACGTTTTCTGGATGGAGCTTGAGATTGAGGTTTACGGAAACCGCGGTTCCAATTGCGGTACGGCCGACCATTGCCGGCGGCTTGCCTGGGCGCATAGTCGTCCACCACTTTGACGGCGAATTTATTGATTGGCCGGCGCGGGGGCAAAACCGGTAAATCTTTTACCGTAATAGTTTTTTTGATAAGTCTTTCAATTTGTTTGATAGCCATTCTTTCGTTTGAAGCCGCAAAAGAGATAGCCTGGCCCGAACTGCCGGCGCGACCGGTGCGACCGATGCGATGCACATAATCATCCGCGTTATCCGGTAAATCATAGTTAATCACTAAAGAAATATCATCTACGTCAATCCCGCGGGCGGCAATTTCGGTCGCCACCATGATGCGGTATTGTCCGTTTTTGAATCCGGCGAGCGCCGCCCGGCGCTGGGCCAGCGAGCGGTTGGAATGAATTTCCACGGCCGAATGGCCCATGTCACGAACTAAACCGGCAATTTTTTTCGCGCCGCGTTTGGTGCGGGAAAAAATTAAAACCGTGCCTTTGTTGTCGGCAAGTATTTTATCCAAAAGCTGAACGCGCACTTCTTTGGAAGCAATAATTACTTCCTGCTCCACATTGGCGGCCGGCGTGCCGGAGGGAGCCACTTCTATGCGTAGCGGCATTTTCATAAAACGGACGGCGAGATCGCCAATGGCTTTGGGCATGGTGGCCGAAAACATCAGGGTCTGGCGGTCCCGGGGCGCGAAGGCCAAAATCTGTTTAATCTGCGGAGCAAAACCAATATCAAACATCCGGTCGGCTTCGTCCAGCACAATCATTTTGACTTTGTTTAAATTAAATTTTTTTTGCTGTAAGTGATCAATAAGGCGTCCCGGCGTGGAGACCAAAACATGCGGATGATGGCGGATAGCCTGAAGCTGTTGATGAGAAGAAGCCCCGCCGATTAAAACCGCGGTACGCAGGCCGAATCTTTCGCCCAGGGTGTGCAGAACCTCGTTAACCTGCAAAGCCAGCTCGCGGGTAGGTAATAAAATAAGACCCTGGCCGTTATTTTGGCGCAAAAGCTGGAGCATGGGAACGCCAAAAGCCAGGGTTTTGCCCGTGCCGGTTTGAGCGATGCCCACGATGTCTTTACCCTCCAAAACAGCCGGAATACATTGGCGCTGAATGGGGGTGGGAGTGGTAAATTTTAGATAATTAAGAACTGTAAGCAACTCCGGAGAAATGCCCAGGCCGTTAAAACTAGACGCAATTTTGTTCATTTGTATCATATAAGAATAGCTAAGTATAGCACAAAAAATTGGCAATATTTTTATACGGAAACTTGCTTAATCAGATAGCGGTTTAGCTCAAATCTTTTTTCCGCTCCTCAAATTCTTTTTTATCAATTTCACCCTTTGCGTAGCGTTCCTTCAAAATATCAAGTGGAGACTTATCTTTTCCATGTGTGTTATCGCCATGATTGTGTCCACACATGCTACCTTTCCCAAATCCACCTCTTGCTAGGGCGACAACCACTCCGATTATAAGACACCAAAAGACCAGCATAAATATCCAGCCGAATGGTGCAAAACCATAGTACATCATAAGATTATTTTATTAAAAAGTTAAAATTTTATCGCTTTCTTTTACAAGTTCGTATAAATCTTTCATACTGCTCATCGGACAGGTGTTGGTCGCTTCTTGATTCCTTGATTTTAAACAAGTGCCACACGCCAAAATTTTTGCATTATCAGATTTCAAAAATTCTGTTACTTGTTCGTGGATATTGTATTTTTCCGAACTACTCGCTTCATATTCCACACCTTCTCCAACAAGAAAAATTTTAACTGTATCGCCTTGTCTGATAGAGAAATTTGCCAAGCGAAAAGCATTCCATATGGTTTCAGGGTTTGTTTGACTAATGATGATTCCCAATTTCATAATGACTAGATTAAACCATTATTTTCGGTGCTCCGGGGGTGGGATTCGAACCCACGACCAATTGATTAACAGTCAACTGCGCTACCGCTGCGCTACCCCGGAATATTAGAGC
>JBBUBK010000005.1:2505-4999 GCA_038058265.1 Patescibacteria group bacterium | reverse complement strand
TGGCGGAAATAATCTTCTTTATCCGTGGAAAAAATTATTTTTAAATTCTGGCCAAAAACTTTGCTCAGCCCGAATTTACAAATTTTTTCTTTAAAATAAATATAAACATCGTTGCGCGTGCCGGCCACTAAATTTAAATTTATGGCTTTGGCCAGAAGTTTTTTACGCAAACTGTAGAGCACGACGGCACCGATGGCGCGCTGGGCCCCGGCCCCGCCCACGGTAAAGGTTAAGGTTAGAGGGTGATGGTGATGGGCTTCCAGTTCCACGTCTTTTAAATACTGCTTAACCGTGTGGCCGTATTTTTGCCGGTATCTTTTTTCCGGATCCAGATTGATAACGCGTTCGGATAAATCGCCTTTAAGAATTTTAAGTTTTGGCCCGCCCAAATTTTCTTCCGGCAAAGGAAAGCCGGTTAAAAAGATATTGCTTTCTTTAACGCCATAGAGTTTAAGCCTCTCTACCACCCGCCGGCAAGGCGCCAGGTATTTAATGCGGCTCTTCCCCGGGTTTAAGCCTACCCAGGCCCGGCTGATGTCGGTATCGCAGATAACGCAATAAATATCATTTTTAAAATTATGCTCTTCGGCAAAAAAAGCGATAACAAAAAAAGTGGTAATAAGCGGAATGTCTTTTTGATTTAAATAATCAATTAGATCCTTGCCCCAGCCTTTCCTAATTAAGCGGTAAGTTTGAGAGACCTGGATGTTGGGTTTGGACAAATCGCGGCGTGGATAAAAAGTGGCAATGGCCTGAGCTTTGTCGTACAGATGAAACAAATAATTGCCAATTAAAGGCAAGTTGGAAAGCCGGGAAACGAATTCGTAAAACTTGCGTGAGTTTTGCCAGAGACCACGGTCTTTGGGCGGAATGCCCTCGTAGTTGTTGGCCACAATAACTTTGCCGGTGGGCGAAAGATGACGCAAGGGATAAGCCGCCCTCTGATGGCCATAGCCCATGTCCACCGTCACCACCCAAGCTTGGTTCTGCATAAATTTATTTTATTCTTTTATTTTGGGCGTAAATAAAGCCTAGACTTTTATCAAATTTGGAAGGAAAGACTTCCACCCCAAAACCGTTTTCCCTAAGTAATTTCTCTAACCTTTTCGAATCAGCTGGGCTTTGTCGCGCCGTAGCTTTAGCGAAGGTGGGATGATACTCCAAAATCAACGCTTCTGTTTTTAGCCAATCTTCGGCGGACAAACTTTCCAAAACCTCATATTCCGCGCCCTCTATGTCCATTTTTAGCAGAGAGACTTTTTTGATTTTGTTGGTTTTAACTAAATCGCTAAAAGAAAAAGCATTGACTAATTTTTCTCCCTTTGCCGATAGCTGGTGATTATGGCTGTCAGCGGAAATTTTTAAAAACCTCTCCCCGGATTCCCCGGCTAAGGCGCCGGCGATTATTTTTACCTTGCTTATTTTATTTTCCGCCAAATGTTTTTTAAGCAAAGCCAAATTTTTTGCTTCCGGTTCCACGGCCACAATTTGCGCCTTGGGATTTAAAGCTCTGACGTACAGCGTAAACATCCCGCTATGCGCCCCCACATCCACCACAAAATTGACGGCCTTTTTTATTCTGTCCTCAACCCGACGATATTCTTTTAATTTAAAAATTTCCGCGGCTACGCTGTGGTCCGCAACATCTCTTAAATAAACCCCGATTTTCTTGCCGTTAACCAAATAAAAAACCTTATTCATAAAGCGTTATGCCTATATTATACACCACCTAAAAACAAAACGCCATCCCGATCCCGAGGACTCGGAACGAGATGGCGCTATAATTTACAAGCAAACATTACTGGACTCTGGCGGAAAAAATTTTAAACGTATCTACCAGCTGATTGGGTTCATCATACTCAAGATTGGGGTGGCTTTTTTTAGACGCGTCAATTCCGTGATCAACCCAGATTGGTTTTACAATCACTGCTTCGGCGCTTCTAATATAGGTTAAAATTTTAACACCCTCCACAATAACCGCGCCTTCCCATTTCTCTTTTTTGTCTTCATCCAGGTATGGCCTTCCTTCATTCCAGTAGGATCGCTCCCCTTCGTCAACCTCAACATTTACGGATTGGCCAAAAACGGATTTTACGGCGTCTTCTACCACTTTTTTAATTATTTCCTTAAAATTTACATCTTTAGAGTGTACCTTGGGAAAGGTCTTCTCGGAATCGGTCAACCGTTCATTTACCATGGCCTTAAGTTCTTCTATTTTTTTCTCCAAATCTTCTCCACCCTCTTTAGGTTGTGGAATATCTCTTTTAAACATAAAATTTAATTAAACACTTCGTTCCGGGGCTTGGAATCGAACCAAGATATACAGCTTCAAAGGCTGTTGTCCTACCTTTAGACGACCCCGGATCTAATCTTAACTTTTAGACAGCTTCCTCGCCGGAGGCGAGTGCGCCTATGGCGCAAAAGGCTGCTTCGTCTTAATTTAGACAGCTTCCTCGCCGGAGGCGAGTGCGCCTATGGCGCAAAAGGCTGCTTC
>JBBUBK010000005.1:0-2405 GCA_038058265.1 Patescibacteria group bacterium | reverse complement strand
AATTTAGACAGCTTCCTCGCCGGAGGCGAGTGCGCCTATGGCGCAAAAGGCTGCTACCTCGTCTTTCTAACTGTTTTCAAATTAAATATTTTTTAAAATTTTATCTAAAAACTCTCGCCCCTTGCCGGATTTTAAAAACTTTTCACGTCTTACCGCTTCGCTTCTAGAAGAATAATCCCCTTCTTTATAAACCAAACGCCACGGTCTGTGACCTTTAGTAAATACATAATCACCTTTATTGTGGCGGCGTAACCTCTCTTGGGCGTCCTCTCCACTTCCTACATAACGTATACCGTCTTTTTCACTTTTTAAAACGTAGACTTCGAAACTCATATTCTTTAGGTAGCTTCCTCGCCAGAGGCGAGTGCGCCTACGGCGCAAAAGGCTGTGTCCTACTTGCCCGCCTATGGCGGGCCTTTAGACGACCCCGGATCCATTAAACTTTGAGCTGCCGACGCATGGCTAAACTGCTGGAAACCACGGTTAAAAGCAGTACGGCCAGGGTTTGAATCCCGAGTATATAAAGGATATGCGAATTATAGTAATTTGTCAAGGATAAACCGCCCGTAAACACAATGGATAAATACGGATCCAGCCAGCGGAAAGACAGATAAATGACGCCAAAAGTAAGGGCGACGCTGACGGCGGTAAAAATAGCCGACTCCACCAGATACGGCCCGCGGATAAACCAATTACTGGCGCCCACCAGGCGTTTGATGCCGATTTCTACGCGCTGGGTGGCAATAGCGACGCGCACCGTGTTAAAAATAATTAAAAAGGCAATAACGGCAAACAAAATGGACAGGCCTAAACCCATTTGTTCAATCCGGCTGGTGATATTTTGCAAACGGTTAATAGCGTCTTCATGCTGGTCAAAACTTTTGGCTTCAATTAAAGTTTCGTATTCCGGCACGCTTAAAGCCTGAATAATTTTTTTATAATCCCCGGGTTCGCGGGTCTTAACGGTAAGCGTAGGCCCAAACGGATTGGCGCCAAGCTCTTGCAGGGCGGAGAGAACCTCCTGGCTTAATTTGTGCCGTTCTTTAAAAGAATTTAAAACCTGCTCGCGCGATTGTAATTGCAGATTGACGACTTCGGGAAAAGAATTGATGTAGGTTTGAATTTCTTTAATATCGGCATCCTTGGCCTCGGGCACAAAATACAAACTTACGTTTATCTGGTCTTTTACCAAGCGCACCGCCTCTTTGGTGATAACATCCACCGACCAAAGCACATTAACCGATAACAGCATGAGCATTAAAATAAACACCGTCATAAACGACAGGCCCACATTACGCCAAATATCCTGAAAAGCGAATTTTACGACTCTGATAAGCGAACGCATAGTATTTTATAATAAATATTTTCCTTCCCGCTCGTCCGAAGAAATTTCACCCGCCCTAAGGGTAATAACGCGCCGGCGGAGCTGGTTGACAATTTCCCGGTTGTGCGTGGCCATCAGCACCGTGGTGCCAAACTCATTAATCTTTTTTAAAATTTCAATTATCTCCGTGGTGTTAATGGCGTCCAAATTGCCGGTGGGTTCGTCAGCGATAATAATTTTGGGGCGATGCACCAAAGAGCGCGCAATAACCACCCGCTGTTGTTCGCCGCCCGAAAGCTGATAGGGATAACGATGCTCTTTATTCCCCAAACCCACAATCTCCAGCACCTGGGGCACCACCTGAGCGATCCGCCCGTTTCTTTCTCCGGCTACTTCCAGGGCAAAAGCCACATTTTCGTAAACCGTTTTTTTAGGCAGGAGTTTGAAGTCCTGAAAGATAACGCCGATCTGTCTGCGCAGAAAAGGAATCTCGTCGGACTTAATGCCGGTAATATCCCAATCGCCGATGACGATGGTGCCTTTGGTGGGTTTTTCTTCGGCAATAAGGAGTTTGGCCAGGGTGGTTTTGCCGGTGCCGCTTTGGCCCACAATAGAAACAAATTCGCCCGCATTGATATGCAGGTTAACATCGCGCAAGGCCACTGAATCGGCCGAGTAGATTTTGGAAACACCGGTTAATTTAATCATAAACGCTATGGGTTTAAGTATACCACACCTGAACAAAATAAAAAACAGCAGGAGCTGTGAATAATTTTGAGCCGAGAATGGGAATCGAACCCACGACCTACGCGTTACGAATGCGTTGCTCTGCCAACTGAGCTATCTCGGCGTTTTTGGAGCTGTATTTACACAAAAGTTAGAACCCATTTTTACGAAAACCACCGATAACGGGCTCGGGCGGGCAAAAAGGAAGGGGGTTGGGGGGAGGAATTCCTGCCTGCCGGCAGGCAGGTTTGCCCGCCCTCCTGTGCCCGCCTTTGGAGGGGCGCCCGCCCGCCATTTACCTGGCATGCACCCCTTTCTTCAGACATCTTTTTCCACATAAATCAACCTTTGGCGG
>JBBUBK010000004.1:6019-8404 GCA_038058265.1 Patescibacteria group bacterium | reverse complement strand
TTGTCGGGCTGACAGGACTTGAACCTGCGGCCTCTTGGTCCCGAACCAAGCGCTCTACCAACTGAGCTACAGCCCGAAAAGCAAGGACTATCTTATCATAAACAGGCTTTAATTGTCAAAGTGAGTTTTAATCTAAATGGGCTGTGGATAAGTGGGGGTTTGACAAGATTTGAGGATGTGATAAAATGAACCTACCCCCACCTGGGGTATAGGTATATAAATATTAAATTTATGTCCGACATTTCCACCGCCAGAGAAAAGGTTCTTATTAATTTTAAAAAAGCGCACAGCTTATTGGGCAAGGTCGCCCAAATGACGATGTCCAACGAGTACTGCATTGATATCATGCAGCAAAATTTGGCGGCGATCGGTCTTTTAAAATCCGCGCACCAAATGCTCCTGGAAAACCATTTGAGCACCTGTTTTAAAAAAGCGGTAGACACCAGCAATCTTAAGCGCCGTCGGGCGATGACGGACGAAATTTTAAAGGTGACCAAGCTGTTTAATAAATAATTTTTCTTCATTTCTTCTTATGCCTAAAATCATTATACCCGTGCGGGGCATGCATTGCCGGTCTTGTGAGCTTTTGCTTGAAACCGGTTTGAAAAAAATTTCCGGCGTAAAAAAAGTCGCGGCCGATTATCGCGCCGGGCGGGTTGAAGTCCATTATGACAACGTTGTGCCGGCAGCCGAGGTTGTTAAAGCGGCAGTGAGGGAGGCCGGTTATCAAGTGGGCCAAAAAGATGATTTGCCTTGGTTTTCCAGGGATTTTACGGTTTATAGGAATTTGCTCGCGGCCGTTCTGATTTTGTTTATTTTATATGGCCTGATTAAATGGCTGGGTATTTTGGATGTTAACGTGGATACGGCCAGTGGCGGACTGTTGGTGGCGCTGATCGTCGGACTCGTGGCCGGCGTTTCCACTTGCATGGCTCTGGTGGGCGGACTAGTTTTGGCCTTGTCGGCTCGGCACGCGGAACTCCATCCGGAAGCCACGGCCAAAGAAAAATTTCGTCCGCATCTATACTTTAATTTGGGGCGGGTTGGCGGTTATGCCTTATTCGGCGGTCTCATTGGCTGGCTGGGTTCGGCTTTTAAACTTTCACCCAATTTTTTAGGTTTAATGACAGTCGTCGTGGGTGGCGTGATGATTTTTTTGGGCCTTAAATTGATAGAAATTTTTCCGATTTTGAGCGATAAAACCATTGCTTTACCCAAGACCGTGGCTAAATTTTTCGGTCTGCGTCAGGAAACCAAGGAATATAGCCATCAGGCCGCCGCGGTGACCGGCGCTCTAACTTTCTTTTTGCCCTGCGGCTTTACCCAGGCCATGCAGCTTTACGCCGTCAGCACCGGCAGTTTTTGGCAAGGCGCGACGATAATGTTTTTGTTTGCCCTGGGCACAGCGCCCGGACTTCTTAGTGTCGGCGGATTATCATCCATATTCAGAGGCCAGAGAGCTCGCGTCTTTTTCGCCGCGGCCGGTCTCGCGGTGATACTTTTGGGTTGGTATAATATTGCTAATGGCGGCCGGTTATTTTCCAGCGATCAAAGGACAGGCAAGGGCGGAGTTACCGGCGGACAAGTCCAGGAGGTAAGAATGACCGAGAATTTTAATGGCTTTGAGCCAAGTGTTTTTACCGTTAAAGTCGGCCAGCCGGTTAGGTGGATTATAAATGCCACAGCGCCTTTTTCTTGCGCCGCCTCAATCGTGGTGCCGGGTTATGGCATTAATCGACAATTGCAAAAAGGAGAAAATATTATTGAATTCACCCCCAAGGAAGTCGGCGAAATCCCGTTTTCCTGCTCCATGGGCATGTATCGCGGTAAATTTATAGTGACTGACGGGAACGGCAGTGTCTCCGGAGCCTCAGCCGGTGGAATCGTAGCGCCGATCGCGGCTGGCGGTAGTTGCGGCGCGGCTGGCGGTAGTTGCGGCGGTTGCGGGGGAGGCAGCAGCGAGTAACCCCGTTACCTGCGCCATTGGCGCGCCAAGAGGGACTTTAAAAGTTATTTAATTTTTAAAAATTAAATTATGAAAGTCATTGGTTTTATTTTAATCGCGGTTATCGCCGGTCTTTATCTGCTCTGGCTTTATTTTAGCCGGCATCGCCGCGCCACGGTGGCTAAAGATGAAAGCGGGGTTCAGGTTTTTAATATTTTGGTTAAGGGCGTATATTCGCCGGATGTTATTAAGGCCAAAGTTGGCCGGCCGGTACGCTTTAATTTTAGGCGCGATGAAGACAACGAGTGTTCGCGGTTCGTTAATTTTTCGGATTTTCATTTGCGTCAGGAGTTGCCCCAAGGGCAAACGGTGGCGGTGGAATTTATCCCGAGTAAAAAAGGAGAATTTTTATTCACCTGCGACATGTCCATGTATCGCGG
>JBBUBK010000004.1:2932-5919 GCA_038058265.1 Patescibacteria group bacterium | reverse complement strand
CGCAAAGAGCGCAATACTTTTATTTTGAGTTTAATTTTAACCATGCCAGTGATTATTTTAAGCATGATTTTACGGGATAGATCCTTTGACAGCAAAGTGGCGCAATCATTTTTAGCCGGTCTGGTGCAATTTTTTATTGGGTTTAGATTTTATCGCGGCATGTATTACGCCGCCAAAAACGGTGCCGCCAACATGGACACTTTAATCGCCGTGGGCACTAGCGCCGCTTATTTTTACAGTTTAGCCACTACCTATTTAATGGAGGGTGAAGTATTTTACGAAACCGCGGCTCTGCTTATAACTTTTGTAATTTTGGGCAAGTGGCTGGAGGCGCGCACCAAAGGCAAGGCCGGTGAAGCCATTAAAAAACTTTTAGGTCTGCAGGCTAAAACCGCGCGCGTGGTTAGGGGTGGCGAGGAACTGCAAGTGCCAATTAAAGAGGTGGTGGCAGGGGATATCGTTATTGTCCGTCCGGGAGAAAAAATACCGGTGGACGGTCAGGTGACGGAAGGATATTCCAGCGTAGATGAATCCATGATTTCCGGCGAAAGTTTGCCAGTAGAGAAGAAAATTGGTGATTTTGTGGTGGGCGCCACTTTTAACAAAACCGGCAGTTTTAAATTTAAAGCCACCAAGGTGGGCAAGGATACAGTGCTCGCGCAGATTATTAAAGTAGTGGAGGAGGCGCAAAGTTCCAAAGCCCCGATTCAAAAATTCGCCGATGCCGTGTCCGGATATTTTGTGCCCACGGTGGTGGCGCTGGCTTTGGTGACTTTTGTAGTTTGGTATTTTATTATCGGCGCGCCGTTTGTGTCGGCTCTGCTCGCCTTTACCGCTGTTTTGGTTATCGCTTGCCCTTGCGCGCTTGGGTTGGCTACGCCCACGGCCATCATGGTGGGCACCGGCCGAGGGGCGGAGAATGGTATTTTAATTAAAGGAGGCGAGGCCTTAGAGATCGCCAATAAAATAAAGGTGGTTGTTTTTGACAAGACCGGCACGTTGACCAAAGGTCAGCCGGAAGTGACGGATATCGTGAAAATTTCTAATTCCCAATTTCTAATTTCTAATCAATTACCAAACTCCAATGATAAAATTTCTGGCGAGAAGGCGATTTTACAATTAGCGGCGTCCATAGAAAACAAATCAGAGCACTCCCTGGCCGAAGCCGTGGTCAAGCGAGCCAAGCAAGAAAATTTGGAGTTGCTTGAGATTAAAGATTTTGGCGCCATACCGGGACATGGAGTAAAAGGAAATATTAAAATATCAGATGTTGAATATTCGGTTTTGTTTGGAAATAAAAAATTAATGGCTGATAATAATGTGGCGATGAAGCAGGATAATAATGGAGCTGTTGAAAAATTAGAGCAAAGCGGGAAGACCGTAATGTTTTTAGCGTTAAACGCGGACTTGGCGGGTATAATTGCCGTGGCCGACACGGTGAAAGAAACTTCCCGGGAAGCGATTGAACTTTTGCATAAGATGAAAATTAAAACGGTGATGATTACCGGCGATAACGCGCGCACCGCGGCGGCCATCGCCCGGCAGGTGGGGATTGATGAGACGTTATCCGAAGTCTTGCCGGAACATAAGGCAGCGGAAGTACAAAAGCTCCAACAGCAAGGTTTAAAGGTGGCGATGGTGGGGGATGGCATTAACGACGCGCCGGCCTTGGCGGCGGCAGATTTGGGTATTGCCATGGGGTCGGGTACGGATATTGCTATTGAAGCCGGCGGCGTGGTACTAATTAAAAATGATCTGCGGGATGTGGTTAAGGCCATTAAACTTAGCAAAGCCACCCTGGGCAAAATTAAACAAAACATGTTCTGGGCGCTATTCTATAACAGCGTGGGCATTCCTATCGCCGCCCTAGGCCTGCTTAAAGCGGAATTTGCCGGCCTGGCCATGGCACTCTCCAGCGTCTCGGTGGTGCTGAATTCTTTACTACTTAAAAGAAAAAAATTATAAATTAAAAGCGGGACGCCGCTGTCGCTTGAAAAAAACTTCTAAACCTGTTATCCTGTAGGTTATTCACTCAAACGGGCTATAGCGAAGTTGGTATCGCGCATGCATGGGGTGCATGAGACCGTGGGTTCAAGTCCCACTAGCCCGACACACTGAATTATTCATCTTTAAAGTATGGAGGTAAAATTTTTTGACGACGCCGTTGAAGTTTTTATTAGCGATCTTGAAAAGTCCACGATAGCTAAAGTTTTACGCACGATTGATCTGCTGGAGCACTTTGGACAACGGCTAGGGATGCCGCACAGTAAAAATATAGGTCATAAATTATTTGAATTGCGGATACGCGGACAACAGGAAATCCGTTTGATTTATACGTTTCACAATAACAAAGCCATCCTTTTGCACGGATTTGTAAAAAAATCTGAAAAGATTCTTAAGAAGGAAATGTCCGTTGCTCAACAAAAATTAGGGGCCCTTGACAGGTTATAACGTATATGTTATACTATCAAAGTATGAAATCCTACACAAAAATTAAAGAACAACTTCTCAAAGACAAAGCAACCCATAAGGCTTACCAAGAGCTTGGTACTGAATTTGCGTTGGTGCAAAATATTATTGAGAAACGGCTGGCAAAAGGGTATACTCAAGCGAAACTTGCAAATAAAATTGGGACTAAACAGTCTTCGATTGCGCGTCTAGAGTCGGGTAACTATAACCCTTCCTTGGCTTTTTTGGAAAGAATAGCTAAAGCGTTGGACACGCAGTTGACTGTATCTCTTTCATAAATAAGAGAATAAGTAAGTTCCAACAACGTCCCACTAGCCCGACACAGTAGTTTAAAATCGCAAATTGACAAAACAAAAGGGGGTTTATCGTGGCGCAGAAAGCGATCGTGGCTTACTCCTTCGGAGGTTCGCCTGTACACGGTCCTGGTCCCGCCAACAGGAAATTGGCGATAGTTGTGGCATTAAGATTAGCGATAGGGAAGGGGGCGATACTTGTTGTTCAAGATTATCTTGAAGCAT
>JBBUBK010000004.1:1504-2832 GCA_038058265.1 Patescibacteria group bacterium | reverse complement strand
CATCGCCCACCCATTTTTGCACTGGAGAAAGTGTAAAAAATTACTCGAGGCAGAAGGATTCAGCGTCAAGGTTGTTACTACGGGAAAGGTGCCTTTTGACCCCTTCAGCGAGGGCTGGTGGGCGCGTAGCCGGCGAAATTTGTTCCTCTACACTTTGCTTCAGCTCGCCACCGGCCGGCAGGGCCGCTGAAGACAAGGTTTTGAACCGGCCAATCGAAGAGATCAGCGCCTCACGGGTCCGATTCCCGTAGGCGCTTTTTTATTTCTTTTAGCTGGTCTTTTTAATTTAAATATGATAAAATAAGAGCGGTTTAATTTATAATTTTTTAATCAAATATGCCGGATTTAAAGTCATATTTTAAAGAAGCGGTTAAAAAAGACGCTTCGGATTTGCATTTGGTGGGCGGGGAAAAGCCCATGCTTCGTCTGGAAGGGGAACTGGAAGAAATAAATAAAGAGGTTTTAGATAATGAAGACCTTAAAAAAGCGGTTTTAGGGCTCTTAAGCAAAGACCAACAGGCGCGGTATGACCAGGAGCAAGAGCTGGATTTTGGCTATGAAGTTGAGGGCGCGCGGTTTCGCGTTAATCTCCACCAGCAAGCGGAAAAAATCGGCCTGTCCGCCCGGCTTATCCCGTCCGAAATCCCCACGCCCAAAGATTTGCATTTTGAAGAACAGTTAAATGGCATTCCGCAATTGTTGGATGGGTTGGTGCTCGTCACCGGGCCCACCGGCTGCGGCAAGTCCACGGCTATCGCCTCCATGATTGAAGAAATAAACAAAGCCCGCAAAGCGCATATTGTCACCATTGAAGACCCGGTGGAGTTTGTGTTTAAAGATAAAAAGAGCTTAATTGAACAACGCGAAGTGGGTACCGACACCAAATCTTTTGCCAATGCTCTAAAATATGTTTTGCGCCAGGACCCCAATGTAATTTTGGTGGGGGAGATGCGCGACCCGGAAACCATTGCCACGGTTTTAACCGCGGCCGAGACCGGCCACTTGGTTTTTTCCACTCTGCATACGCCGTCCGCGGCCGAAGCCGTGGAAAGAATCGTGGATGTTTTTGACGGCGCCAAGCAAAAACAAATTTTAATTCAGCTGGCCTCGGTGCTCCGCGTGGTGGTGGCCCAGCAACTTTTGCCTTCCAAAGACAGCGGCCGTGTGCCGGCGCGGGAAATTTTATTTAACACCCCGGCGGTGGCCAATTTAATTAGGGAAAACAATATCGGCCAAATCAAGTCGGTCATTCAAACCGGCGCCAAAGACGGCATGGTGACTATGGAAAATTCCGTTAAACAGCTTTTAAAAGAAGGCTGGATAACCAA
>JBBUBK010000004.1:0-1404 GCA_038058265.1 Patescibacteria group bacterium | reverse complement strand
TCGTGGGTGGTTTTGTGCGTGATTATTTAATGGATGTAGACCAAAAAAAGGATCTGGATTTTGTAGTGGTCGGGAGTGGTTTGGAATTTGCCAAAAAATTTGACAGTGCCGTTAAAAAAATTGGAAGTCTGGTGGAATTTCCCGAGTTTGATACGGCGCGGTATGTTTGGGGAGAAGGGGAGAAACAAATTATTTTGGAATTTGCGGGAGCGAGAAGCGAAAAATATAAAAAAAGTTCCCGCAAACCGGCCGTGGTTCCGGCCACTCTGGAAGAAGATTTATCCCGGCGGGATTTTACGGTTAACGCCATGGCGATGAAAGTAGAGAGTGTGGCTGTCCTCCCCTTAAGAAGGGGAGGTGCCAGCAAGGCGGAGGGGTCCGACGTGGTTATTGACCCACACAACGGCCAAAAGGATTTGGAAAACAAAATACTGCGCACGCCGCTTGACCCGGATGTTACTTTTTCCGATGACCCCTTGCGGATGATGCGGGCCGTGCGTTTTGCGGCGCAATTGGGATTTTTTATTGAAAAAAATACTCTGGAATCCATTCATCAGAATCGGGACAGACTTAAAATCGTGTCAGCTGAACGGGTTAAAGAAGAATTATTTAAGATTTTGGCCTGCCCCCAACCGTCTATCGGTCTGGGCTTAATGTTCCATACGCATCTTTTGGATCTGGTGTTGCCGGAAGTGGCCAAACTGGACGGGGTGGAGGAGATTTACGGCCATCAACATAAAAATAATTTGGTGCACACTTTTAAGGTGGTAGACAATATTGCCGAGCGTTCGGATAAAGTGTTATTAAGGCTCGCCGGGCTCTTGCACGACATCGGCAAAACCTCCACTAAAAAATTTATTCCTAAAACCGGCTGGACTTTTTATCAGCACGAACATGTGGGTAAAAAATTAGTGTATGGCCTGTCGCGCCGTTTGCGGTTTTCCAAAGCCGAAACCGATTATCTGGCCAAGCTGGTGCGTTGGCACCAGCAACCCATAAGTTTAATGGATGACGGCATTACTGATTCGGCCGTGCGCCGGTTAATTGTTAATTTGGGCGAAGAATTAAACGATCTGCTTGTTTTAGGCCAAGGCGATATTACCACCGGCAACCCACTTAAAAAAGAAAAACGCCTTAAAAATTACGATCGGCTAAAAAAGCGTATTGCCGAAGTTTTGGAAAAAGACAAATTGCGCGCTTTTCAGTCACCCTTGCGCGGCGAGGAAATTATGGAATTATGCCGACTTAAACCAGGCCCCACGGTAGGCAAAATTAAAAAAGCGATTGAAGAAGCGATTCTGGATGGCAAAATTCCTAACGAGCACGAGGCCTCCAAAAAGTATTTTGAAAAAATAAAAAAAGAATATTTAACTCGGGCCGAGGGCTGGGAAAAAATTAAATAAT
>JBBUBK010000003.1:0-4090 GCA_038058265.1 Patescibacteria group bacterium | reverse complement strand
TTAAACGGACCTTCTATGGAGACTCCTAAATAATCAGCCTGTTTTTTGGTGAGTTTGGTAAGTTTAACGCCCAGCTTGCCCAAATGCAGCCGCGCCACTTCTTCATCCAATTCTTTGGGCAAAACATAAACCTTGCCACTCTCATATTTTTTTTCATTGTTCCACAGCGCCAGTTGCGCCAGCACCTGGTTGGTAAAAGAAGTACTCATTACAAAGCTGGGGTGGCCGTGAGCGTTGCCCAAATTAACTAGTCGTCCGCGGGAAAGCAAAATTAAACACTTTCCGTCTTTGCCCGCCGTAGCTTCAGTGGAGGAGGGTGGCCAAATAAATTTATCCACTTGCGGTTTAATATTTTCTTCCTTAATTTGCTTTTGATTGGTAAGCCAGGCCACGTCAATCTCACTGTCAAAGTGTCCGATGTTGCACACAATGGCGGCGTCCTTCATTTTTTCCATGTGCTCGCCGGTAATTACATCACAACAACCGGTAGCGGTGACAAAAATATCACCGATACTCGCCGCTTCATCCATGGTAATAACTTCATAACCTTCCATGGCCGCCTGCAAAGCGTTAATTGGGTCCACTTCGGTTACCAAAACTTGCGCGCCAAACCCGCGCATGCTCTGGGCGCAGCCCTTGCCCACATCGCCATAGCCGGCCACCACCACTTTCTTGCCGGCAATCATAATATCCGTGGCGCGCTTAATGCCGTCGGCCAAACTTTCCCGGCAGCCGTATTTATTATCAAATTTGGATTTGGTGACGGAATCGTTAACATTAATGGCCACGGTGCCCAGCGTCCCCTTTTCCATCATTTGATACAAACGGTGCACGCCGGTGGTGGTTTCTTCGGACACGCCTTTAATTTCTTTTAGAAACTCCGGATGTTTTTCATGGACGATTAAAGTTAAGTCCCCGCCGTCATCCAACAATAAATTGGGGCCCTGCAAGTTCTCTCCGCCAGAGGCTGACCCGCCTTGGGCGGGAAATTTTAAAGATTCCTCCACGCACCACCAATATTCTTCTTCGGTTTCGCCTTTCCAGGCAAATACCGGCACACCCGCCGCCGCCATAGCCGCGGCCGCGTGGTCTTGAGTGGAAAAAATATTACAACTACTCCAACGCACCTTGGCGCCCAGCGCCACCAGCGTTTCAATTAACACCGCGGTCTGAATCGTCATATGCAAACAGCCGACAATGCGCGCGCCAGCGAGCGGATTTTGGCCAACATACTTTTGGCGCAAAGCCATGAGGCCTGGCATTTCTTTTTCAGCCAGAATAATTTCTTTTCTCCCCCACTCGGCTAATTTAATATCTTTTACTTTAAAATCAGACATATACTAAATTAAAATTTAAATTTTAGCTGTCATTCCGAGCCACAGCGAGGAATCTCTGGCTCAACTTGCGATACGGCCAGGGATTCCTCCTTCGTCGTCGGAATGACAATTTGGGTAATTATAACTCTAACTTCTCCCCGTACGTCTTCTCATATCTATCGCAAAATTCCTGCTTGGTAAACGCGTGCTCTTGCGTGCCATAGGTTTCTATGGCATAACTGGCCGCCACACTACCCATTTGCCCGCAAATTTTTAAAGCCAGACCCTTTTCAAACCCCATAAAAAACCCGGCGCGATAGGCGTCGCCCGCTCCGGTGGGGTCGTCAAACGAACGCGGCGGACAAGGAGCTATATCAATTACTTCGCCCTCGGCCGTGGCAATGGTGGAACCCTTTTCGCCCAAAGTGGTAATTAAGACTTTGGTATTTTCCAAAATTTCCGTCAGACTCCAGCCTGTTCTTTCTTGCAATAATTTTATTTCGTAATCATTACCCACCACAAAATGCGACTGGCTGATCATTTTCTTCAATTCTATTTCCTCAAAAACCGTAATTTGCTGGCCCGGATCAAACACGGCCTTTTTGCCTAATTCGGACGCTTCTTTTAAATGCTTAATCATTACTTCCTTGGCCGTGGGTGAAATTAAAACCAAATCAAACTGTTCTTTTACATCCCTCAAACTGGTTTCGCCGCCAAAATTAAGGGGGCCATTATAAAAAGCGGTAATCTGGTTGTCGTCGGCATCGGTGGTAATGTAGGCCGAAGCAGTAAGTTGTTTGGGGGCGTGTTTAATATAAGAAGTTACCAAGCCCAATTTTTTAAAATAATTTAAATAATCCCCGCCATCCGACCCTACCGCCGAAAGCAAAAGCGGGTCCGCGCCCAAAAGTTTTAAGGTAAAAGCGATATTGCCGGCCGTGCCGCCCCAGCTGCGCTGAAGTTTTTCCACCATAAAACAAACATTCAAAATGTGAATGTTCTCCGGCATAATATGATTCTTAAAACTGTCCGGAAAATTCATGATATGGTCGTAAACGAGCGACCCGGAAACAAGTATAGACATAATAAAAAATTAAATTTAAGTACTTTTATCTTAGCAGAACTTAGCCCTATTGTCCACCTTAAGCCTTTCTAGTATAATAACCACAAATCTAAACACGAATACGCACGAATCTGTGATCTGTGTTTGATTAGTGTAAAGATTTGTGGTTATATTAGTGTTTTAATTCGTGGTCTATGAAACATAAGGTCTTAATCGGGTCGCTGGCCGTAGTTGTGGCCGCCCTGCTCTGGAGCTTGGACGGCACTTTTTTGCGTCCGGCGCTTTTTTCTATCCCTTCGCCTTTGGTGGTATTTTTAGAGCATTTTTTGGGTTTTATCGCCCTTCTGCCTTTTTTAATTTATTACCGCAAACAGCTTAAAAACATTACCCACAAAGAATGGGTGGCTATTTTTTGGGTAGCGCTTTTTGGCGGGGCCCTGGGCACTACCTTTATGACCAAAGCCCTATTTTTAACAGGCTTTAAAGATATCTCGGTGGTAATTTTGCTCCAAAAACTACAGCCCATTTTTGCCATTCTGCTCGCCATAATCTTTTTACGGGAAAGATTCCCCCGCCGGTTTTATCTCTACGCTTTAATCGCCATAGTTGGCGGGTATTTTGTAACTTTTAAAGACCCACTGACCTTTGCCAATTTAGCTTCTGTTAACAAAACCACTTTGCTTATCCCTCTTTTTGCCCTGCTGGCCGCCTTTTCTTGGGGTTCCTCCACCACCTTTGGCAAATATTCCATTAAAAATATAAATTACGGACTGCTCGCTGCTCTGCGTTTTGGGCTGACCGTGCTGATTATGGCCGGCCCGGCCTTATATTTTTATTCCGCCTCCATAAAATCCGTTACCGACCCGCAGTGGAATACGCTTTTAATAATTGTGGTTACCAGCGGCGCCGCGGCCATGTGGCTTTATTATTATGGCCTTAAAAAAATTCCAGCCTCTTTGGCTACGCTCTGCGAGCTTTCCTGGCCAGTATCGGCAGTTATTTTTGATTATTATTTTAACCACAATGTTCTGTCGCTTTCTCAGATTATTGGCACCACCCTGTTGCTGCTGGCCGCTTACCAAGCCGCGGCTTTAAACAAACCTCATGTTATTACCGGCGTGGTTATCGGCGGCGATGGCGAAGGCGCCAAAATGGGCGTCCCGACCGCTAACTTATATGTGGGCCGGGCCAAACACCTGCCCCGAGGACTTTACACCTGCGCTGTAAAAACCGACCATGGTTATTACCGCGGTCTGCTTTATTACGGCTACAACTCTTTAAACAAAAAGGATTGCCTGGAAGTGCATTTATTAAATTTCAACGGCAACTTATATAATCATCATCTAACCGTTACCACCGAACGCTATCTGCGGCTCCCTAAAAAATTCCGCTCCGTGGAAAGCTTGATGAAACAAATGAAGCAGGATTTAAAATTAATTTAGCTTATGACCAATTTGTTTTTTATTTTAGGCGGGACCCTTTTTATCGCTCTGGGCGCGCTGGCGGGAATTTTTACCCTAAGCCTTAAACAAGATTTTTTAAACCGGATTCTTTTGGGTATGGTCGGTCTTTCCTCCGGAGCGCTTCTCGGCGGAGCTTTTTTGCATTTATTGCCAGAGGGTCTGGAAAAAATGGAACCGGAAAAATTATTCCTAACAATTTTAATCACCATTGTCGTTTATCTTTTAATAGAAAAACTTCTGCACTGGCG
>JBBUBK010000002.1:0-1419 GCA_038058265.1 Patescibacteria group bacterium | reverse complement strand
TAAGTATCAGTAAAGCGCTGGTACTTAAAAACGGAGAGAGAAGTAGTATTATTAACGATCTTTGCCAAAAGTCGAGGGTCCATAAGGACTCGCAAGATCACTGTATCCGCCTCACGGCGGAAAACTCTATTGCCCTGACCATCAACTTTAGTTGATTGGCGCGAGGCGATGGGGATTTATAATTTATTATGACCGATGTAATCAAATTCGGTAAGAAATTCTTTACCGTCGGCGTAGTTATCACCACTATAATCTGGTCTTTGGGTGTGGCTTTGCTCGTGCCGGCCGTGGCTTCTGCCGCGACTTGCCCGACCTTGTCTGCCGGAGACATGATTAAAGTGACCGGCAAGCCGGCCATTTACGCGGTGAATAACGACCTGAAAGTTTTGTATTTTCCTTCCGGTGATGAGTTTAAGTCCTGGAGACCCACTTATGGTGGTTATGTTTCCGTGACTCAGGCATGCTTTGATTCCCTTAGCGTTCCCAGCGCCTATCCTGGCGCTGTAAACTTTCACGCCGGTTCCTATGTCGTGAAGAGAGCTTCTTCCGACCAATTGTATGTTGTTGAACCCAACAACACTTTAGCCAAAATCACGGTTGATGCCGCCAAGGCCCTCTACGGTACTTCCTATAAGGTAATGACCGTAGCCGATACCTTTTGGCCCCATTACGTAAATCGCGGCACTGATGTGACCGAAGCTAAGGCTCATCCAGGTATGCTGGTGAAGGTTGGCAGCGTGACTTATGTTGTTAGCGCTGACAACAAGCTCCAGACCGTGTCTGACACTGGCGTAACTGCCAATGGCTTTCAGACCAAATTCGTCCGCACCCTCACCGATGCCGCTATCGCGGGTTTAGTTGCCGGCGATGCCGTCACTGCTGAAGTGAAGGCCCTCACCGACAAGACCCAGAGCGGTGGCGTGACCACCCCTCCGGTAGTTACTGGTGGCGCTATGACTGTTTCTTTGGCAGCTGATAATCCGGCGGCCAAGAACATTGCTGATGGCTCCGCTTATAACGACCTCTTGAAATTGAATTTAACCGCTGGTTCCCAGGGTGTTAAGGTTAACGGCGTGACCGTGACCAAAACTGGCCTTATTGCCAACACCAACATTACCGGTGTCAGCGTTTGGGATAAAGATGGCAATCGCCACGGCGATGTCATGTCTTCCCTTACCTCGGACAATAAAGTTACCATCAGCTTCTCCAAGAATCCGATTTTGGTGGCGGCTGGCGGCACTGAAACTTTACTTGTTAGAGCCAACATTTCCGCGGCTGCTGGTTCCGGCTTAGTCGGCTTTAAGCTGGCTGTAGCTGGTGATTTAGTTACCGACGGCACTGTTGGTGGCACTTTCCCAGTACAAGGCAATGAGATGAACATCATTGATGGCAGCTCCTCTTTGGCCTCTACCACCATTG
>JBBUBK010000001.1:0-12495 GCA_038058265.1 Patescibacteria group bacterium | reverse complement strand
GTGCCGCCGGAGAAGATGTTGAGCAGACCTAAGATTTGGTTGCCGGCAAGGACACCGCGCAAGTTAGCCAAATTAACACCCGGGACTGGAATATGAGCCACTAAACGGAAGATCAGCAGCATGGCTAAAACGAACAAAATATTGCGTCTGATGTCTTTAATTTTCCAAATTTGTTCTATTTTCTCCCACATAGGGAACATGGATTACACTGATTTAAAACGGATTGCACAGATTCGGTGAGGCCTATTTGATGGAACCGCCGGCTTTCTCTACCAGTTCTTTGGCGATTTTAGTGGCCTTAATACCCACCACGGATAATTTTTTGGTCAGTTCGCCTTTGTTTAAAATTTTAGCAACAGCGTCGTTAATACCAATTATACCCTTTTCTTTAAGAGCGGCCAAATCCACCGTGGCGTTGTCTTCAAAATTTTTGTCTAAATCGCTAAGATAAACTTCAGCCGGCTTAATTTTGAGACTCTTAAAACCGCGCAACTTTGGGGTGGATTGCATTAAACGTTTAAAGCCTTTTAAACGCAAACCGCGCCGACCGCCCGAACGGGCTGTCTGGCCTTTACCGCCGCGGCCGGCGGTAGTGCCGTGCCCCGAAGCATTGCCCCGACCCAATTTTTTGTGGGAGTGTTTAGAACCACGGGCTGGTTTTATTGTATGGACTTGTAATTTCATATACGAGTTTTAAAACTCTTAAGCGCGTCAAAAGTGGCTTTAACTATAGAAATTTTATTTTTAGTTTTGCCTAAAATTTTGGAAGAAACATTGGGGATGCCAGCCAGTTCCAGCACGGCGCGAACCGCGCCGCCGGCGATAATACCGGAACCGCGCGGCGCCGGTTTTAACATCACTACGGCCGCTTTAAACTTATTATGAACCTGGTGCGGAATGGTTTCGTTGACAATCGGTACGGTAATAATATGTTTTTTGGCCTGATGAACGGCTTTTTCCACGCCTAGCTGAACATCTTTGCCCTTGGCGACGCCAAAACCCACTCGCCCGCGGCGATCGCCCAAAATAACGCAGATGCGAAAGCTCATGTGCTTGCCGCCTTTGGTAACGCGGGTTACTCTGGCCAAGTCCAAAATATATTGGTCAAATTCTTTCTTTTCTTCTGATCTTTTGTCGCCCCGGCGACGCATGGGTTTACTCATAAAAACAATGGATTAAAATTTCAAACCGCCGGCCCGGGCGCCATCGGCCAAGGCCTTAACCCGGCCATGATAACGATAACCGCCGCGGTCAAAAACAACTTTGGTAATTTTTTTAGCTATTGCTTTTTCGGCCAAAAGTTTGCCGGCCGCAAAAGCCACATTAGTTTTGCCTTTCTCGGCTTTAACCTCGGCGCTTCTAACCTGGCACAATGTAGCGCCCTTAACATCATCAATCAGCTGAGCGGTAATGGAACGCAAACCTCGGAAAACAGAAAGACGCGGGGCTTGGGCCGTGCCCGAAATCTTGGCCCGGACGCGTCTATGCCTCACTTGTCGCAGGGCGTTTTTGGTTTTATGGAAAATTCTTTTCATATACGAAATGTAATGGATGGAATGATTAAGCCGCTGCTTTGGCCGCGGTCTTGCCGACCTTGCGACGAATAATTTCTTCCAAATATTTAATGCCTTTGCCCTTATACGGCTCGGGCTTGCGGACATGCCGAATTTGAGCGGCAGTTTCACCCACCAACTGCTTGTCCGAGCCTTCCACGGTAATAAGATTTTTTTCTACGGTAAATTTAATTCCGGCCGGAGGAGGAACAACTACGGTGTTGGTAAAACCAACCTCCAAGTTTAAATCCGCGCCTTTAAGCAAAGCTTTGTAGCCCACACCGTTAATTTCCAGCTGTCTTTTAAAACCAACCGTCACGCCTAAAATCATGTTATTAACCAAACTGGAAAAAGTGCCCCAAAGCGCCCGATCGTTCTTGCTGTTTTCATCCACTACTTTAAATTCCACTTCGTTGCCTTTTACGGCAATAGTCACGCGAGGATGAATCTTAACTTTAAGTTCGCCCTTGGGCCCGGTTACCACCAGCTCGCTGCCTTTAATTTCCACCTGGACGCCGGCGGGGATAATTCTATTTTTTTTGCCTACTCTGGACATAAACTCGGAATTAATTAATAGACTTCGCAGACCAGTTCACCGCCCAGTCCGGCGGCGCGGGCTTCTTTATTGGTTAAGAGACCTTTGGGCGTGGAAATAATGGACAGACCAAAACCGTTTAAAACAGGCCTGATTTCATCTTTTTTAACATAACGACGTCCGCCTGGCGTGCTGACTCTTTTAAGATGATCAATCGCCGGCTTGCCGCTGATATATTTAAGGGTGAGGAGCAAGGTCGGAAGCTTGTCTTTTTTTTCTTCCACCTTGGCCAAATATCCTTCACGCACCAAAATTTTAGCAATGCCCAATTTCATTTTGGAATAGCTAACCATAGCCTCCTTTTTATGGACGCTGGAAGCATTGCGGATTCTAGTAAGCATGTCAGCGATGGGATCAGTCATCATAAAGTGTTGAAAATTATTTTAATTGATTGGTTAATTTATTAAGTAGTCCATCCGCCAGAGGCGGACCCGCCTTTGGCGGGTTACCAGCTGGATTTGCGCACGCCCGGAATTTTGCCGGCGTTGGCCAGCTCTCGGAAACAAATCCGACATAAACCGAATTTTCTGATAAAGCCGTGTTTGCGGCCGCACTTCCAGCAACGACGAACCAGGCGGGTGGAAAATTTCGGCGGACGATTGGATTTGGCGATTTGCGCTTGAGTAGCCATAAAATTCTAAAACTTATTTAACAAACGGAAAACCTAACGCGGTGAGCAGGGCCTTGCCTTGTACTTTATTCTTGGCGGTAGTATTAACAATAATCTGCAGGCCGTGAATCTTGTCTATTTCTCCGGATTTTACTTCGGGGAAAGCCACGTTTTCTTTAAAACCAATGGTAAAATTTCCCCGGCCGTCAAAACCCTGGTCGCTGATGCCGTGAAAATCACGGGTGCGGGGGAAAGTAACGTTAAGCAGTTTTTCTAAAAAATGATACATCCGCTCGCCGTGCAAAGTCACGACCACGCCAATCTCCATGCCCTGACGAATTTTAAAGTTGGAAATAGCCTTTTTGGCTTTGGTGCGGATGGGTTTTTGACCGGTAATTTTATTAAGAGTCTTTTCCACGTTATCAATAAAACCGGTTTCTTTAACAAAACGGCCCACACCACAATTTAAAACTACTTTGGAAATTTTGGGCACTTGCATTACATTCTTAAAACCCAGCTCTTTTTGCAAGGCCGGCGCTACTTCCTTTTTATATTTTTCGTATAAATTCGCTTTCATATTTTTAATCAATAAACTCATGACATTTACGACAAATTCTTTTTTTGATTCCGGCTTCAAGTTTGTAACCGGCTCTGACAGCGCGTCCGCATTTAGGACAGAGCAAGCTGACTTTAGCCACGGTGAGCGGTCCGGAGAGTTCTATAATCTGCCCCTTTTCGCCCTGACGGCGCGGTTTAAGATTTTTCTTAATCAAATTTACCCCCTCCACCACCACTTTGCCGGCTTCTTGAAAAACCTGAATAACCTTGCCTTCTTTTCCCTTATTCTTGCCGCTGATAACTTTTACTTTGTCGTTAATCTTTATTTTCATACGATTGAGTGGTTATAAAACTTCCGGCGCGAGGGAAATAATTTTTTGAAAACCGTAACCGCGTAGTTCTCTGGCTACCGGACCAAAAATGCGGGAACCTTTGGGTTCTTTGGTCTTGCGGTCAATAAGCACCACGGCATTTTCGTCAAAACGGATATAAGTGCCATCCGGCCGGCGCGTTTCTTTTTTTATACGGACAACAACACCGTGAACCACTTCGCTCTTTTTTACCAAACCGTGCGGGGCCGCTTCTTTGATGGTACAGGTAACAATATCACCCAGCATGGCGTAGCGTTTTTTGTGGCCGCCGAGCACCCGAATACACTGGAGCTTTTTGGCCCCGGTATTGTCGGCTACGGCTAACATGGTGCGGTGTTGAATCATACAATTAGATTATTTGGTGATTTCCGTCAGGCGCCAACGTTTGGTTTTGGACAACGGCCGGCATTCCACAAACTTAATCTTATCACCCACTTTGGCCTCGCCTTTGGCATCGTGGATATGATATTTCCGGCTGACTTTATAAAACTTTTTATACTTGGAATGAAGCTTCATGGTGTCCACTTTGGCCACGATCGTTTTGGTCATAGCGGCCGACACTACGACGCCGGTAAATTTTCGTTCTTTTTTGGCTATATTTTCATTAACCATATAGGTTCAATTATTTTTTATCGGATTTTAAAACCATACAGATACGCGCCACCGTTTTCTTGAGATCGTCAATCTTGTGGTGCTGTTTTAATTGGCGGCTGTGCGCCTTAAACTTAAGCTCGCGCAGTTCATCGCGCAAGTTGGCTAAAATCTCTTTAAGCTCTTCTGTCTTTTTAGTTTTAATTTCTTCAAAATCCATCATATTATTTCATTTTAACCACAAAACGGGTGCGAAGCCCCAGTTTATAACCGGCAAGCTTCATGGCTTCTTTGGCCTGTTCTATGGTGATACCGGACATTTCAAATAAAACATGGCCGGGCTTAACTACGGCTACATAATGATCCGGAGAACCCTTGCCGCCGCCCATGGGAGTTTCGTTGCCCTTTTTGGTCACCGGCTTATCGGGAAACACGCGAATCCAGATTTTGCCGCCCCGGCGCACATAACGGGTTAAAACACGCCGCACCGATTCCAATTGCTGACTGGTAACCCAGCCGTAACTTTCGGTTTTTAAACCAAAATCACCAAAGTCAACTTTATTGGCTCGCGTAGCTACGCCCAGCTGTCGGCGGCGTCCTTTGTGCCATTTGCGGTGTTTAACTTTCTTGGGTAGCAACATATTAAACTAATTATTTGGTTTTTTTTCCGCCCGAGGCGGATCCGCCTTGGGCGGAAACACTTTCTTTGGGCGCTTCGTCTTTTTTAAACTTATCGCGGCGGCCAAAAGCCTCGCCATGATAAATCCAAACTTTAACGCCGATTTTCCCGTAAAGAGTTTGGGCTTCCACAATGGCATAATCCACATCCGAGCGCATGGTGATCAGCGACATTTTGCCGGCGGCTAAAACCTCACAGCGGGCAATTTCCGCGCCGTTTAAGCGGCCGGACATTTTAATCTTTACGCCCTTAGCGCCGGCGTTCATCACGCGCTCAATTGACTGCTTCATCACGCGGCGAAAAGGCATGCGGCGTTCAATTTCTTCCACCGCGCTCTGGCCCACGATTTGCGCCGAAAGCGCCGGTTGAGCCACGGCCTGAATATTTAATTTAACTTTGGATTTAAATTGTAAATGTTTTTTCTCAATCTCTTTGCGGATTTCGTCCAAACCCTGGCCGCTGCGGCCGATAATTATACCGGGCTTGGCGGCTAAAATAGTCACGGTCACTTCCTTGGGCGTGCGTTCAATGCTAATCGCGTCAATGCCAGCTTCTTTTAATTTCTTGCCCAAATAGGCGCGGATGGAAATATCCTGTTTCAAAAATAAAGGCAATAGTTCTTTTTTAACAATCCAGCGGGAATCCCAGCTGCGGGTTAAAGGTATGCGGTGAATTGTCGGATGGACTTTGTGACCCATAGTAAAAAATTATTTTTTATCTTGTTTGGCTCCGGACAAAACCAAATTAATGTGGCTGGTCCGTTCACGCACCGGCGTGGCCCGGCCATGAGCCTTGGGCATCCAGCGCTTTAACACGGCGCCGCCGTCCACGGTAATTCTGGCCACTTTTAAATCTTTCTCTTCCAAAGAATAATTATGCTTGGCGTTGGCCACCGCGGAACGGAGCAATTTTAAGATCGGCTTAGCCGCGCGTTTTTTTAACAAAGACAAAGTGGTTATGGCTCTGGCCACGCCGCGACCGCGAATCAAATCAACCACCAGGCGCGCTTTACGCGGCCCGATTCTTAAGTATCTTAATTTGGCGGTAACTTCCTGTTGCATAAAATTATTTATTTAATTTATTTGGCCGGTTTAGCCGCTTTGGCGCCAGCCGGAGCCGTAGGTTTGGCCCCGCCGGCTTCCGCCGCGGAGGCTTCTTCCTTGGCCATCTTGCCGCCATGGCGGACAAACTTGCGCGTGGGAGAAAATTCACCCAAACGATGTCCCACCATATTTTCTTCCACTAAAACATTAATAAAATCTTTTCCGTTATGAACCAAAAAAGTCACGCCCACCATTTCCGGAGAAATAACACAAGCCCTGGACCAGGTCTTAATCGGATCTCTTTTGCCGCTGGCTTTTAATTTATTGACCTTGGCCAAAACTCTGGGGTCAACATACGGGCCTTTTTTTAAACTTCTAGACATATTTAAGCGTGTTTACCCCGGCGGGATTTAATAATAAACTTATTGCTCCATTTTTGAGGAATGCGGGTTTTAACGCCCCGGGCCGGCTTGCCGTAAACGGTTTGCGGACCGCGCTTTTGGCCGATAGGACTATGGCCCTCGCCGCCGCCATGCGGATGATCCACCGGGTTCATGTTCTTACCCTTAACTCTGGGTTTGATGCCGCGATGACGCATCCGGCCGGCCTTGCCCCAGCGGATGAGGCGGTAGTCGGCGTTGCCCATTACACCAATAGTAGCTGAACATTTTTTTAAAATAGCGCGAATTTCGCCGGAGGGTAATTTAACGTGAGCGTAGCCGCCTTCAAAACCCACGAGCTGGGCCGAGAGTCCGGCGCCGCGGACCAATTGTCCGCCCTTGCCCGGAGTAAGCTCAATATTATAGATAAATAAACCTACGGGAATAAATTCTAAAAGCAAACGGCAGCCCAATCTGGCTTCAATGGCTTTTTGGGAGGAAATAATTTTATCCCCCACTTTTAAATCTTGCGGGGCCAGCACATAGGATTTGACATCATCGGCGTATTTAATCAGCGCCACGCGCGGACCGCGGTTAGGGTCGTATTCAATCGCCAGCACTTGGGCTTCCTGGTCAAATTTATCCTGTTTAAAATCAACCAAGCGATAATATTTTTTAACCCCGCCAGCCTGATGGCGGACAGTAATCCGGCCCTGGTTGTTGCGGCCGGACTTGGCTTTAAGAATTTTTATTAAAGATTTTTCCGGCTCAAACTTAGTCACATCCGAAAAAGTCTCTACCGAAGAGTTGCGTCGGCCCGGACTTGTTGGTTTGTAAACTTTAATTGGCATATCTTCTTATTTAAACGCCTTCATGAATACTAATAGATTTGCCCTTGGGCAAAGTAACAGTGGCTTTTTTAAAATCACTACGGCGCCCCATATTTCGGCCAAAACGTACTCGCCGACCCTGAACATTGGCCATATTTACCGCCAGCGGTTTTACGCCGTAAATTTCTTCTACCGCTTTTTTAACCTGAATTTTAGTCGCCGAACCGCTAACTATAAAACAATATTTATTAAGACTTTCAGCCACCGCGGATTTTTCGGTTACCAAAGGATGGACCAAAACTTTATAAGCGATGCTGTGGGTTTTAACGGATTTATCTTTTCCGCCTTTGGCGGAGGCCGGCGCGTCTTTAACTACGGACTTTTCAGCTGGAACATCCTGGCGGACTTTTTTTTGTAGTTGTTCTTTTTGTTTCTTTTTGGACCAGCGGTCAAGTAAGCCAACCATATAATTATTTATTAAGAATTTCCGTCAGTTTATTAATACCGCCCGGGGTGGTAATGACCGCCCCGCGGTTAAGCAGATCCATCACGTTAACATCTTCGGCGCGGACGGTTTTAACCTGTTTGATATTTTTAGTTATTCTAAGCACGGCCTCGTCTTTGCCTGCGGTTAACACCAAAAAGGTTTTTTGTTTAGCCGGCAGAGTTTTTAACATCTGGACAAACAATTTGGTTTTGGGAGCGGCAAAAGAAAAATTCTCCACCAAGATGAGCGCGTTGCTTTGAGCCTTGTCGGATAAACACATTTTAAGGGCCAATTTGCGGATTTTTTTATTAATCTTGGTTTTATAACTTCTGATGGACAAAGGACCAAAAGCCACGCCGCCGCCTTTCCAAATCGGGGAACGGATGGAACCATGGCGGGCCCGGCCGGTGCCTTTTTGCGGCCACGGTTTTTTGCCGCCGCCGCTGACTTCACCGCGATTTTTGGTGTCAGCCCAGGGTTGGCGCTGGTTGTTGGTTTGCGCCACAAAAACCTCATGGACTACTTCCGGTTTAATTTTAACTTCAAAAACTTTGGCCGAAAGTTCCTGTTCGCCCACAGCCTTACCGGATAAATTGTAAACTTTTAATTTCATATAGCTTCGGGTACAACCTCATTGCTTTTTATTTTTAAATCTCCCTGGGCGGTAATTTCTAAAAACCCATTGCGGGCCCCGGGAATGGCGCCCTTAAGATATAACTCGTTGGTTTCAGGATGCACTTCCACTACTTCTAAATTTTTAATGGTAACGCGCTCTCCACCCATCCGACCGGCCATGCGCATTCCTTTAAAAACGCGCTGAACGCCGCCGGCGCCGATGGAACCGGGCATGCGCAAATTATCTTTGTGGCCGTGGGACGCCGGACCGCCTCTAAAATGATGGCGTTTAACCACACCGGCAAAACCTTTGCCTTTGGATTCGCCCACGACCTGCACCTTATCGCCTACGGAAAAAGTGTCCACGGTAATCAGGTCGCCGCGTTTTACATTATCCAATTTATCGGTACAAAAATCGCGCAAATGCCGAGCCGTTTCCAAATCTTTTAAAACGCCGGCCTGGGGCTTTTTTAAGCGGGAAAGTTTAATAGCGCCAAAACTCACCTGAATGGCTTTTAAATTATCCTTACTGCCGTCCTTAATCTGAACGACCTGGCACGGGCCGGCTTTCACCTTGGTTATCGGAACGACCTCGCCATTCGGTAAAAACACCTGGCTCATGCTCAATTTTTGTCCTAGAATAAATTTCATACGGGGAATGCTTAACAAAAAACTAGAAGCAAAAACCTTGATTATGCCCTTAATTAGCATTTCAAAGCTGTTGCTTCTAGCCTTTACGCCCGCCTCTGTGGCGAGCCCGCGGCTAAATTAAAAAATATAAAATTGTCATTTCTCCTGGGGTTGTTTTAACTTCCTAGATGTTTTCTGCGCCCCTAGGGCGAACAGATCTTATCGACTCGGTTAAAACAACTTTATTTAAAGCGCCCTTAATTTACCAAATTTTAGCTAAAATGTCAAGGGCTACATTTTAACTTCAATATCCACGCCAGCCGGCAAGCTTAAACTCATTAAAGCGTCCACGCATTTAGGCGAAGCGTTAATAATATCTATTAAACGCTTATGTACGCGCATTTCAAACTGTTCGCGGGCGTTTTTGTGGACAAAAGTAGACCGGTTAACGGTGAATTTAGTTTTTTCCGTGGGGAGCGGCACCGGGCCAATAACCTTAGCGTCATTGCGCTGAGCTGTTTCAATAATGGTCTTGGTGGCCTGGTCAATAATTTTATTATCGTAAGCGCGGATCTTAATCCGGATCCGGCTCACCGCTTCCTCTTTTTTTTCTTCTTTTTTCTGAGTTGTAGCAACAGTTGGGGTCATGTTATGAAGAGCTAATAAAGAACAACTTTAAAGGGGGCGAGATGTGCTCGCCCCCTAATAAAGATTTATTTGATAATTTTGACAACGACGCCGGCGCCGACAGTTCTACCGCCTTCGCGGATAGCGAAGTTCATTTTATCTTCCAAAGCGACCGGAGCAATAAGTTTAACGGTAATATTGACGGTGTCGCCCGGCATTACCATTTCGGTGCCGGCCGGCAGTTCCACTTCACCAGTCACATCGGTGGTGCGGATATAAAATTGCGGCTTGTAACCTTTAAAGAAGGGCTTGTGGCGGCCGCCTTCTTCTTTGGTCAAGATGTAAACTTGAGCTTCAAAATCGGTGTGCGGAGTAATGCTGCCGATTTTAGCCACCACCATCCCGCGCTCCACGTCTTCTTTCTTGGTGCCGCGAAGCAGGAGTCCGGCGTTATCGCCAGCTTGGCCTTCTTTTAAGCTCTTATTAAACATTTCAATACCAGTCACCACGGTTTTGGCAGTATCTTTTAAACCCACCAACTCCACATCTTCATTGATGTGAATAATACCGCGTTCAATACGACCGGTAATGACCGTCCCGCGCCCTTCAATGGAAAACACATCTTCCACCGGCATCAGAAACGGCTTGTCCACGTCGCGTTTCGGCTCTGGAATATATTCGTCCACAGCCTTCATTAAGTCCATAATGGGCTTGGTCGCGGCCTCATCGGTGGGATTCTGCAAAGCAGCGAGGGCGCTGCCGCGAATAATGGGCGTGGTGTCGCCGGGGAATTTATATTTATTTAAGAGGTCGCGGACTTCGGTTTCCACCAAATCAATTAATTCCGGATCAGTCACCTGATCAACCTTGTTTAAGAAAACCACAATGGACGGCACGCCGACTTGGCGGGCCAGCACGATGTGTTCGCGGGTCTGCGGCATTGGGCCGTCGGCAGCGCTAACCACCAAAATGGCGCCATCCATTTGAGCCGCGCCGGTAATCATGTTTTTAACATAATCGGCATGGCCCGGGCAGTCCACGTGGGCATAATGTCGCTTTTCGGTCTCATATTCCACATGCGCGGTGGAAATAGTAATACCACGGGCTTTAGATTCCGGAGACTTGTCTAAATCATCCACGCCTTTTTTTTGCGCCGTCAAACCGCGAGCGGAAAGAACTTGCAAAATAGCAGCCGTGAGGGTGGTTTTACCATGGTCGACGTGGCCAATGGTACCGACGTTAACGTGTGGCTTGGTTCGTAAAAACTCAGCCATAAATTTAACTCTTACGCGACACTGGTCCGAGTGGTCGGACGCAGATTTGTTTTCCAGCCGCAAAGTTTAATAAAAATTGAGAACTCCAACATTATAGCAGGTTTTAAGGTTTTGGCAAGGGGACAAACTGTGGACAACCAAGCCAAAAACTGGCCTTTTGGCCACAAAATAGCTAATCTAAGCCAAAATCTACTCTACGGGTTCTAAATAAAACTTCTCTTCTTCCTCTTCGGCCTTAACATCGGCTAAACTCTCTTCTTGGGGTGCTTTTTCGCTAACTTCAGCCATTATTTCGTCACTTTCCGGCTCCATTATTTCTTTTTCATCGTCAAATTCGTGTTGCGCGCGCCAATGGGCTAAATCCCGGTTAACCCGGTCCAGCATCTCGCGCTCGTTTAACTCTTCCAGCGGGTCGGATCCGCTCAAAAGCTCTTCATAATCCCCTATCCCCATTAGCACCGAGGCCTCGTCGTTTTCCTGGTCCAAAATTACCAGCTTGTCGCCGGTGCGTTTAACTAGTTTTAAAACCCTGTTCAATTGATGGTCATGCATAAAATATTTTTTACGCTGGAATTATATCAATTTTTCAAAAAGTGTCAATAACAAAAAGGATTGCGCGAATGGGCCCACGGCCCAACGAATTACACGGATATATTCGTGCCATTCGTGGCGTGTCAGCGCATTAGTGTAATCCTTATTTTTTATTTTCCAATTCTTTAAATTTTTTTGTCAGATCCGCGAGAGTTACATCAACTTTTTTACCCCTACCCAATTGCACGGTAAGCCCGCTTTTATCGGTTATTTTAATCTTACTCTCCGTGTGGTCGCAATCACCTTCAATAGGCCTTAGTACGCCTATATCCGGTTGATATAAATAGGCTTTGCCATTAATACAGAGATGGATGCTGGAATCAACTCTGGAAACTTTCATAACACCCACCAGAAGTTGCGGGGTAGGCTCTAACTCTTTTTCCAACTCCAATATTGGTTCTTCCAAAACTGGCGTTTCGGGAATTACATCTTCCGCGAGTTTTTCACCAGCTTTATGTGGTTTTCTCCAAGTTACCTCTACTTCTTCTCCATCTTTTTTAATTTCTATAAAAGTGGCGTCTTTAGGCAAATCATAACCAAGCTTCTTCGCCTCTTCTCTGTTAATGGCGTCCATTTTTACCTGCGGATCTGTATCACCGCGTCTAAAAATTCCCATATTCTAAAAATTAAATTTTAACGTTTAGCAACTTTGACGTTCTCTTCGTTGCCGTCCTGATCTTCACCAACATCCTTAATTCCGTATTCCTTGATCAACCGCCTATTCTCTTCATATACATTGAGCCCCTTTGCTTTTGAAGCTGGAACCAAACCTTCGGCTTGAGCTAGGGCCAACATCTTTAATTGAAATTCAGACGGCTCTTCTTGTCCTCTGACCTTGGGAAATTTTACCAATTCCCCGACTTTTTGAACCGGTTTCTTGCCGCTTCTAGCCTCTTCCATCACCCTCATTGCTTCGGCGCTTAAACGCCCATAAACATCTTGCGGAATTCTATCACCGCGTCTAGGGTCAAATCTTTCCATATAAATAATTTAACTTAAAATGAATAAACTAACCTTATTAGTGTAGCACATTTTAGGACTTTTGTCAACCCTAAAAACCC